>WRCR01000293.1 GCA_009783865.1 Planctomycetaceae bacterium
CAACGAAGTAATGGTGCAGGCATGGGTAATGTCAACCGACAGAATGGTCGACCCCGATGTACTCGGAATGAACGGTTCCGCCCTCGCAGTCGCAATTTCGCAACTGCCGTTCAATGGACCGCTGGCATCTGTCCGTATGGCATTTGTGAACGACCAATTTGTTGCCTTTCCGACTATGGATGAACTAGAAGAAAGCGAACTCGACTTAATCGTTTCCGGCAACCAGCAGAGCGTTTTGATGATTGAGGGCTTTGCCCGCGAAATGCCGGAAGATATAATGCTGGAAGCATTGGAAACGGCTCATTCTTACATCAAGGAAATTACGGATTTGCAGGCGGAATTGATTCAACTGGTCAATCCGGTTCGTATGCAGTATGAAGTCCCGCCGACAAAAAAATTGTACGAAGAACTCAAAGAAAAATACTACGACGCTTTCTATGCGGCAAAGCGGACCGTCGGCAAACTGAACCGCGCCGAAGTATGCGATGCTTTAAAGGCAAAAGCAAAGGAAGAAGTGTTCGCACCAATTGCTGATTCTGCACCGGCAACAGATGAGGCGGCAGCACTTGACCCGCCGGTAAAGAAACCGGAATTTTCGCCGGAACTTTTCGATATTGCCTGGCATCAACTCGAAGAACGGATAGTACGGGACCAGATTTTATCCGGTACAAGACCGGACGGACGATGCATGAAAGAAGTCCGCAACATTGAATGCCGGACAAATGTTTTGCCCCGTGTTCACGGTTCGGCTTTGTTTCAGCGGGGTGAAACGCAGGCACTTGTTACCGTAACACTCGGCACCGCAAGAGACGAACAGCGGATTGAAGGACTCTTCGACGAATACGCAAAGCGGTTTATGCTTGACTATAATTTTCCAAGTTTTTCGGTTGGAGAATGCAAGCCGAGCCGCGGTCCCGGCAGACGGGAATATGGTCACGGTGCATTGGCGGAGCGAAGCGTCAAGCCGGTTATTCCTTCTCCGGAAAAATTTCCTTATACGATTCGTGTCATTTCCGACATTCTTGAGTCCAACGGTTCGAGTTCAATGGCATCGGTTTGCGGCGCAACGCTCGGTTTGATGGCAGCCGGTGTTCCGATAACTAATCCGGTTGCGGGTATTTCCGTTGGTCTTGTGAAAGAAAGCGAAGACAAATGGGTTTTGATGACCGACATAATGGGCGATGAAGACCATTTCGGCGATATGGATTTCAAGGTTGCCGGTACTCAAAACGGCATCACGGGAATTCAACTCGACTTGAAGATTGACGGCATTAACTTCGATATTATCAAAGCGACTCTTTCGCAAAGTCATGAAGCGAGAATCGGAATTCTCCGTGAAATGCTGACCGCAATTAAGAGACCGGCAAAGGAGATTTCGGCTTATGCGCCGCGCATGTTGAAAGTAAAGATTGCGCCGGATAAAATCGGGCTTCTCATCGGACCCGGCGGTAAAACAATTCGCGGAATTCAGGACCGCACCGGTGCGTCTATTGATATTGAAAATGACGGAACCGTCAACATTGCGTCTTTCAATGAAGCGTCAGCCCGCGCCGCTCTGGATGAAGTCAGTGCTTTGACCGGCAATGTCGAAATCGGCAAAGTGTACGAAGGACAGGTCACCAGCATTAAAGAGTTCGGCGTATTCATCGAACTTGTACCGGGACGCGACGGTCTGTGTCACATCAGTGAAATTTCCGATGAGTACATCGACAACATTCACAACGTTGTTAAAGTCGGCGACAGATTTAAGGTGAAAGTCGTTGCCGTTGACGACCAGGGCAGAATTAAATTGAGCCGAAAAGCCGCTCAAAGAGACGAGGCGAAGATGCAGGACTAATGTCTTTCTCGGAAGAAACATTTAGCCGGTACTCCGGCTTCCCTTTTTCCCATTTTTTCATAATACTCCGATGATGAAACAAGCGATGGAAAAAGCCGATGTGCTGATTGAGGCGATGAAGTGGATTCGTCAGCATCGAGGCACGATTACTGTTATAAAAGTCGGCGGCAGTTTAATGGAGGACTCTGCTGCGATGATGCACACGCTTCTCGACATCGTTTTTATGGAAACGGTGGGAATGAAGCCCGTTTTAGTTCACGGCGGCGGTGCAGCAATCAGCACAGCGATGAGCAGCGCGGGCATTGAACCCCGTTTCGTTCAAGGGCGGCGTTATACCGATGACGCTTCGCTGGAAATCGTAAAGAACGTTCTCGGCAAGGAAATTTGCTGCGGTTTAGCCGAACAAATAAGAACTTTCGGCGGACAAGCGCAGCCGTTGAGCGTTTGTTTTGATTCCAACGTTCTTTATGGAGAAAAGTTGTTTCTCGAAGACGAAAACAAGAATCAGATTGACCTGGGACTTGTCGGAACGGTTACCCGTGTTGATACCAGTGAGATTTTATACCTTTGCGATAGGGGTATTGTGCCGGTAATTCCTTCGATTGCTCTCATGGAAGACGGCAGCGGTCAAGCGTTGAACATCAATGCCGATACAGCCGCTACTGCGATTGCGAAGGAATTGCACGCCGAAAAACTTGTCTATGTCAGCGAAGTGAACGGGGTTAGAACCGACCCGAATGACCCGAATTCGATGATTGATTCTATCACGGCGGAAAAGGCGCGTGAAATGCTTGCATCCGGCTGTATTGTCGGGGGAATGATTCCGAAAATCCAAGCGTGTCTTGAAACGCTGGAGCGCGGTGTTCAGAAGATTCACATTATCAATGGTCGGCTGCGTCATTCGCTTCTGCTGGAAATCTTCACCAGTTTGGGTGTCGGTACGGAAATTACGCAGGATGCTAGATAGTGAACTTGTTCCATAAAACGTGTATAATAGTTCATTGGAATTTTCGAATAACATCACCTATTCCATAGGAGACCGCAATGGAAAAGTTTGCCAGTATGTCGGTTGAGTTTCAAGCCGGTGCGGCTTGCGCAGTTTTCTTTCTTCTGCTGACCTTCATTCTGCTGTATCTCAAACGGGGAATAGCAATGCAGGGAGCGTTATTGTTTTCCCTTGTGTCATGTTTGGTTCCTTGTCATTTCTATATTTTGCAGACTTTTGTCATATATTTCTTTCTTTGGGGTTTCTTAATGAAGCAATACACCAAACTATTGGTGAGAGAGCAACTCCAAAAGGAATGGCAGGTTTATCTATCGGACTACGAAGTGGTTCCTGCCGACCCGCTGGAATTTACCTGGCTTGATATCGAAGTGTATGATTCAAAACAGCGCGAACTGGAAGAACTAGGATTTCATAAGATTCGTGATTCAGAACTGCCGCACGTTTCACGGGCGTTTCCTGAAACCCGCCACTTTTGCCGATGTATGCTGAATGCTGAAGGTGATATTTCCGCCGATATTATTCAAATACGGGTTGTTAAACCGAAAAATGATTTTGAACGCGGTATAGATGCACGTATAGTATCCTTTGCTTCTGAATTTTCTGACGGAACATTTCTCGAAACGGCAAATGCGTTGGGAATCAATCCGATTCAGGAAGTTGAAGGAATTACATTTCAGCAATTTATGCCGGATACTCCGCTTGAGGAACTTCTTGATTTGCACGAGTCAGAAATTGAAGAGATTTGTTCCAACCGCAATGTTGAAATCCGTGTTTTTCATACGCCGCAGGAAATTACGGCAGCCGGTGAGCGGGAATTTTTGTTACTCCGGGAAGACCGCAGGAAAAAAGGCGGTTTCACTGAAAAAGAAAGCAGAATAAATCGTCTTCAAATGGGGGAGAATGCTTCTGACCCCGGAGTTATAGCGTATCATAAGGAATACGATAGACAGGTGCGGAAACTAGCGCGGAAAGAGCACAAGAAAAAGAATAGCGGCACGTTTGACGATTTATAACAATAACCGGTGACTAGAGTTATGTCCGCTCCGTCTTATATTCAGGTACAAATCACGTTTCCTTCGGAAGCATCGGCGAATGCTGTTGCGGAGAAGTTGGTCGCCAAACGTTTAGCCGCTTGTGCGCAGATTTTGGGACCGCTCAAGAGTATTTATACTTGGAAAGGCAAGACGGAACATTCCAGTGAATTGCTTTTGTTAGCGAAGACAAGAGCGGAGTTATTTGATTTGCTTGTCGAAGCAGTCCGCGAAGAGCATCCATACGAATGTCCGCAGATAGTTGCTTTGCCGCTCTTTGCAGGCAGCGGAGATTATCTTGCGTGGATTGATGAGCAGACACGCTAACACAGCAATTCAAAATGCTGCCGTATCGTCAAGTTGCTGACGGGATGAATCCAATCCGGTGCAATTTCACCGGCAGGCAAAAGAACAAATTCGCGGTTCAACATTTCTTTATGCGGAATAATGAGTTTCGGCGTTTCAATAACTTCGTTTTCGTAAAGCAAAATGTCGATGTCGAGTGTTCTCGCTCCCCAGCGTTCTTTTCGGATTCTGCCGAATTGAAGTTCGATTGCTTGCAGTTGCTTGAGTAATTCCTGCGGACTGCTCCGGGTCTTGATAATACCAGCGGCATTAAGATAATCCGGCTGACCGACTGGTCCGCCGACCGGCTTGGTTTCGTAGAGTCCGCTGACGCAGACAAGTTCCGTGTCCGGCAATTTGCCGATTTCAATGTAAGCGTTTTCCAGCGTTTGCCGCCGGTCTCCCAAATTGGAACCGAAAGCGAGTAAAACGGATTTCATAATTGTATTTTCGCAATCGGATGATTGCGGCTCTGTGTCGTGTTATCGCAGCAATCCGGGAAAGATGTCCAAATCTAGCGGTTCAAACATTCCCGCTTTGTACCGCTCTAACGCTATTGCACCCATTACTGCATTGTCAGTACAAAGTTCAAACGGCGCAATGAAAAGTTGAAACTGTTCTCTTTCGGCAGCGTCCTGCATCTTTTCACGAAACCGTTTGTTTGCTGCGACTCCGCCGCCGATGCAAAGCGTTCTCTCGTTATAATGTTTCATTGCTTGAACTGTCTTGCCGACCAAGCAATCGACTGCCGCTTCTTGAAACGATGCCGCTATGTCAGCGATTTCCTGTTCCGGCAATGCGGCCGCAATCTTCGCAGGTTCTTTTTCCTTCCCTTGACCAGCGAGCATATAACGGACTGCCGTTTTCAATCCGCTGAAACTGAATTCCATGCGTGCCGGTTCATCCAGCAAAGAGCGCGGAAAAGCGTATTTCTTCGGATTGCCTTTTTCTGCCGCTTTTTGAATTGAGGGACCGCCGGGATAAGACAGATTCAACATTGCGGCAACTTTATCAAATGCTTCGCCGGCAGCGTCATCAATTGTTCCGCCGAGAGAAGTAAAGTCCAGCGGCGTTTCGCAATGATACAAACTCGAATGACCGCCGCTGACTATCAAACCGATGCAAGGAAACACTTCTTTCTTAAAAGCAATTTTGCAGGCGTAGATATGCGCTTGAAGATGATTGACGGCAATGAGCGGTTTATCCAAGACGGCACAAAGTGTTTTCGCGGCGGCTAATCCGACAAGCAGCGAACCGGCTAGTCCGGGAGTGTTGGCGACTG
>WRCR01000294.1 GCA_009783865.1 Planctomycetaceae bacterium
AGCAAAAGTCCGTCCGTAGCGCAGCGGGGCAAGCGTAGGCGGACTTTTGCGGGGGCGGCGAAACGCTTGCGCAACGCCGCTCTGATTTTCGCAATCGGACGATTGCGGCTCTGTACCCGCTGCTCAAAGTTAAACTTGCACACGGACAGCACTGACCGGTTGATTTTTTGCAGTTTTTCTGTAAAATACAGTGACAGATTTGTATCCTTATATTCATTTTTTCAACAGCGATGTCGAAATACCTTCCTTTGTTTTTATTCCTGTTCTGCCTGCCGTTATTGAACGGCTGCGCAGATAAACCCGAAAAGCCGGTCTCCGCCTACGGAAAAATCCGCGGCACTCTTCCAAAACTCGACGAAGCCGAAAAGCCGTTTGACTTTCCTTTCGCCGGTGAAACCGACCATAGCAAATGTGTGTTCAATGAAGACGATTTATTCTAGTTTAGTTTTTGTACTAACGTTTTTCCTGCTCGATAGCGGGGTGTCTCTGTGTCCTGCCGCTGCCAAAGAGGTTCGCAGCGAATTGGAAAGTTGGCTCAAAGCCGCTGTGCCGCAGTCGGCGGAGGAGTCCCTGAAAAAATGGGACACAGCCGGTTCCGACTTGTTCGGCAAGACCATCGAGACCATGCGCAGCGTTTCACCGCCGATACAGAATTATCTGCAACAGTGCGACGCGCTTGCCTGGCAGGAATTGCCTTTCGGTCAGAAATTACAGTTGCCGCAGTTGCCGATACAGATTTATCTCAACGATTCCGCAGCGGTAAAATATCTGACCAATGCACTTCGGTATTATCTTGCGCTGAAATTAGTGCAGGCGCGGCTTGACGACGAAGCATTGCCGCTCCTTGATGAATTAACGGCGGATGATGTCAAGGATAACAATCTCGATTTGGTCGGTTTGCTGATAACCAAAGCGGTAGTTTGCGAACATCTTGCTCTGCCGGAAAAGGGATTAGCGGCGTTGTCAGAATTTCGCTCTATTGAGGAACAATCGCAGAAAGCGGAAGACGGAATTATTTCCGTGATTCCTCGCCGTTATATCGAGATGGCGAAACTGTTGGAATTCAATTTGAAAAAAGAACAGGAAGAGCAAGAGAAGAAGCAGATGCAAAATCCGCAGCGGATTTCCAAGCAGATGGACGATGTGCGCCGCCGTCTCGGCAAAGGAAAAACCGATGAAGATACACAGGAAGCGGAAAAGGAAGTAATGAAAAATCTCGATAAACTCATTGAGAAGGTCGAACAGCAACTGCAAGTGCAGCAGGACAATCAATCGGAACAAGGACAGCAGGCAAACAAACCGGCTGACGACAGCAGGCGTTTGCAGCAGAAAGCACCGGGAAATGTTGACCGGAAGGATTTTGAAAAAGACCGCGACTGGGGTGATTTGCCGCCGAAAGAACGTGAAGAAGCGTTGTTGAAAATCGAAAAGGATTTTCCGGCGCATTACCGTGATATTATTGAACAGTATTTCCGCGAAATGGCGGGAAGAGGAGAACAATAAAGTGTTTCAGCCGTTTAATTTTAATAACGAGAAAATTATGGGACACGTTTATGCTAACCTTACATTAGAAAATAGTTTTGATGCTCTTCTGGCAATAGACGGGAGCATTCCTCCCGAAGATGTCCGAAAAATAGAAGTCAGAGCCCTTATCGATACCGGCGCAATGACGCTGACCATCAATGAAAATATCGCGCAGCAACTTGGGTTGAAAGTTCGGGGACAGATTGATGTCACCTTAGCCGATGGTTCATCCCGCAAATGCGACATTGTTGGACCGGTTGACATTCGTTTTGCTAACCGGAGTGCCATTATTCGTGCTCTCGTTCTGCCCGGTGCAGACGAAGTGCTGCTCGGTGTTATTCCGCTGGAAGAGATGGATGTGATTATTGACCCTGCCACCCAAGAACTTGTTGTTCATCCCGATAGACCGCTTATGGCACAAATGAGAGTTAAATAAAAATACCATGAAACACTTACTTTTTTTACCAGTTTGTTTTTTCATTGCGGTATCCTGTTCCGCATCGGAACAGTTTGTACATGTGCAGGAACGTTCCATACCGATAGTCGGTAATGTTGACGTTCTTGTCATCGGCGGAGATACAGCGAGCGTTATTACTGCCGTTGAGGCATCCCGCAAAGGAGCAAAGACGCTGCTGCTCACCTCGTTGCCCTATCTCGGCGAGGACTTAACCGGCACAATGAAAATCTGGGTTGGTGCCGAAGAAAAAAATAATGCACAAGACCCGCTGCTCCGCTCGCTCTACAATGACCCCGTACCGAATATCCCGTATCAAACGCTTGCGGACTTGACAGCAAACAAGAATAAACTTGCGTTTACGTACACAATTCTCGAACCGATTTCACCCAGACATCCCGAAGCGAAAAGCGGACAAACACCGCGACTCATTGACGGGCTAGCCGAGAGAGCGGAAACCGAAAGTATTCAAATAGACGGCGATGCGACTATCATTGCCGATTTGCAGAAGGAAACATCTGTCGGCGGTGTTGCGCTGTTGTCGTTCTTTTCCAAAAACAATTTCGTTGTCGGTTCGATGAGCGTCTATGCCGGCAATGACGGCGAGAATTGGACTGCCGTTGCGGAAAATGTCATGCCGCAAAAATCCGAAGCGGGTTCATCAACCGGCGTGCCGTTCAAACTTAAAATCAAGAAACCGATTACAGCCCGATATTTAAAAGTCGTTGCAAAGAAGGAAGCGAATGCCGACAGAGTTCTGCTCGCCGAACTGCTGATATTCCCCAATGCGGAAGACCTTGATTCCAGAGCAGCGCACATTGAACCAAACGCTGCTGCACCGCAGTTGATTCGTCCGATGCACGTCAAGCGGTTTCTTGATAAGGCACTGCTCGACAACGGCGTTGACTTCTATTACGGCATCTATGTCAGCGGAACGCTGCTCGATAATGAAGGACAGCCGAAAGGCGTTTTGATTTCCAACCGCGCAGGAAGACAAGCAGTGCTGGCAAAACAAATTTTATTCAAAGAAAAACCTTTACTTACTCGTACGACTGCCGAATTACGAAAAGTATATGCCGAATTCAATGTCATCGGCGGTGAACCGCAGCAGGTATCTGCCGCAGAATACCCGCTATTGAAAGAAACAACGGCAACGGTTATCGAGTCGCCGTTTTACGCTCCGTTTCCGAATCAAGCCAGGACATCAAGCGGCGAATTCCGACCGATTCAATATCGTTTTTTACTTGACCCAAAAACCGCGTTTGCTTATGAATTCGGTGATATGAAAGTCAGAGGCGAACTGCATCGGCAGATTCGTTTGGCAACCTTTCATCCTGACCAACAGGCAACCGCAGACGTTATTTCGATTATTTACGAACACGACAAAGAAATTCCGTTTGCCGATAAAATCAAACAGGGACGTGAGCGCGGACGCAATGCGGCACAACAAATTCAAAACATTGCCGCCCCGAAACCGGAAGATTTGACGTTGGACCAAGCAACAAGAAAAGATACTCCGAAAGCAGTGCCGGGCAAGGTTCGTGAAATACTTGCCGGTCTGAATACTTATCAAACGCCGAAGGACACAATTACCGTCAAGAATGAGAAGATGCCGGTGCTTGGCGAGTATGATGTCGTTGTTGTCGGTGCCGGCACTACCGGTGTTCCGGCGGCAATAGGCGCAGCCCGCAAAGGAGCAAAGACGCTGCTTGTTGAATATCTTTACGATTTAGGCGGAGTCGGTACCACCGGTGCGATTTCGATTTATTGTTATGGTTTTCGCAATGGTTTCACGAAAGAAGTCGAAGACGGTAAAGCGAACTGGAACATCGAACAGCGGATGAACTGGTGGCGCAAAACACTTTCCGATGTCAAAGCGGAAACCTGGCACGGCGTTATTGGTGCCGGTGTGCTGCTGGAAGACGGACAAGAGTCAGGAGACCTGAAAAAGGTAAAAGGCGTTCTTGTCGTTACCGACAACGGTCCCGGCATTGTGCTGGCAAAGACGGTAATTGATACAACGGGCAACGCCGACATTGCAGTTGCTGCCGGTGCGAAAACGCTTTTCGCTGCCGATGACCGCGAGTTGACAATTCAGGGAGCGGGTTTGCCGCCGCGGGACTTGGGAACTTCATACACTAACACCGATTATATGTTCGTTGACGAAACGGACATCAAAGATGCAACGCACGTTTTTGTTTATGCGAAGAACCGGTTCCCGCAAGCGTTTGACCTTTGCAAAATGCTTGACACGCGGGAACGGCGGCGGATTCTTTCCGAAAACGACTTGAGCGTTCTCGACCAGATTAACTTGAGGACTTATCCTGATACGATAGCGAACGTTTTCACGAATTACGATTCGCATGGAATAATGAGCCACCGTGTTATTGAGTTTCCGTACAATTACTACGACGGACATCCGTCTTTTGTGCCGTATCGGGCAAGTTTGCCGAAAGGCGTTGACGGCATTTTAGTCGGCGGATTGGCAACCGGCGGAGACCGCGATAGTTTGGCGATTTTCCGAATGCAGCCGGACTTGCAGAATCAGGGTTATGCTCTCGGATACATAGCGGCGCAGACTTTGCAGGATAAACGACCCTTGCGGGACGCTAATATCCGTCTTGTGCAAAAACATTTGGTTGAAATCGGTTCATTAAATCCCGATGTGTTAGACCAAGACGATAATTACGAAACAATTAAAACAGAGTTGCCAGAAATCATTGCTTCGCTGCCCGAAGATTTCAGTAAGGCGCATCGTGTTCTGTGGTATCCGAAGGATTCGGTGCCGCTTTTGAAAAAAGCGTTTGCGGAAGCGAAAACGACCGAAGCAAAAATCATTTACGCAACAACGCTGGCGGCATTGGACGACCCGACCGGTGCGGAGGTACTCTTGGAAGCGGTAAAAAGTTATGACCAGTGGGACGAAGGACCGAAATGGAGTGTTAGAAACACGATTCACGGTTATTCCGTCAGTCAGTTGGGGCGTTTGATTTTAGCGTTGGGCAGAACGAAAGACAGTCGGGCTATACCGGTGATTACGGAAAAGTTTCGCTTGTTAAATCCGGGTTATAATTGGAGCAAAAGCCGTGCTTGTCTTTTAGCGTTGGAAACAATCGGCACGCCGGAAGCCGGTGCGGTTGCGGCGGAGTTTCTTGCGGAGCCGAACAGAACGGGATATTCGCGGGAGAGCGGAGTCGAAACGACCGAAGGGCTGCGGTATAAATCGGTTTTGGAAATTTCGGCAGCACGCTGCTTGTACCGCTGCGGCGACACGCCGGACAAGAAGGGCGAAGCGATTCTGCGTCAATACACGAAGGACATTCGCGGCGTGTTTTCGTATCACGCAACGATGGTGTTGAAAGAGCGTTGATAAGAAAATCAGAGTGGCGGGGACATCCCCGCCGTTTTATCATTTCAACAGTTCATACCCGAACAATTTCTGAACGATATATTTTGCATCACTAGTGTCCCAAAAAACGCCGCTCGGCTTCAAATCCCCGAAACCGCCGGACGCAAC
>WRCR01000295.1 GCA_009783865.1 Planctomycetaceae bacterium
CTATGTTAATAACGGCATCTAATACCGAAGTTACAATGTCAGCCCGTACCGGCGCATTGCTCTCGATTTTAATTTTTAATTTGTGTTGGACTGTATCTTGCATTGGCATCTCATAGTAACGGTACAGTAAAGTGAATCTTAATTAACGCAGTGTATTTTACCACACCGTCCATTTCCAGCGGTATTGAAATTTCGTCATTGCTTGAAAACGAGACGATAACCCGACAATTCAACATCAGAATCAATCCTGACGCTCTCAATATGGTAAGGAAATTCTGCAACTATTACGGAATTTCGTAAGCGATTGACCAGCGCAAATATCGTATTTTTGACAAGAAACATCTTTTTTGCCGGAACGGTCTGATACCAAACTGTTTCCTCTATTTCGTCCAGTGTTGCGGTGTGATTTTTTCCGTTCCACAACGTTTTGATAAACACAAATTGCTTTTTGCTCAACTTGACATAACTGCCTTCCCATTTAATAGTCCGTTTTTCATCATCAAAGACCAATTCCGGTTCGGTTTCGGAACAATTGAGCAGTGTTGCGGCTTCATCGCAAAGTTGAATAACCTGCTCCGAATGAGTACGGATTTCCTTCTGAATTTCAAGAAGCCGGGTATGCATAAAAACGGGAACGCTATGTTGCACCAAGCGGATTCCCCATTCATACCACTGAAATAGCCGCGCAAAAGGGGCGACAAGATAAGCACAGACGCACATCCCGAAACCCGCAAGCAGTAAGCCACAACGCCCCCTTGCGGAGACGCAATGCCTTCTTACTGTTTTTCGCGGCTTCCTCCGTCAGAGTTATCTCTCCGACGGGGTGGTATTGGAAGCCCGAAGTGCAAAAACTTGCGATAAAAGTAAATTGTAGGACGTATTTTACGAATACGAGGAAAAAATTGCAATAGGCGGGGGAAAAATTCTGCTAAAAATCGGAAAAGACCGGCGACGCAGTCGGCGGTTCTCTCCGCTCCTCTTGTTTTTTCCGTCAGTTGTGCATAATACATGCGGGAAGATTTCAAACTCACTTCGCCCCAGTACCATTTCACTATGAAAATTTTTAAGAACGACAAAAAGACGGCAGACGGCAGACGGCAGACGGCAGAAGACGATTTGCCCGTTGACGAATTATTTCCGCCGGCAGATGACTCTGTCGAGGATGTTTCTGACGAAAATGCTGCGCCTGCAACGGTACTCTATAACGGCAATCCGGGCGATGTTATGCAGCGGACTGTCGATGAAACCGAAAAGGATTGGCGGCTCGACATATTCCTCGCTCATCATTATCGGCAATACAGCAGAACGCTAATCCGCAACGCAATAATGAACGGCGGCACTATAATTGACGGCGAAGACGACGCAACTCACGGAAAGCCCTCTTACCGCTTGAAAACGGGGCAATCGGTCTCTTTCACCTTGCCGGAATTGCCGTACACTGTTCCGCTGCCGGAACCGATACCGCTGGATATACTTTACGAAGACGAATACTTTGCGGTGATTAACAAGCCGCCGAACATGGTGGTTCACCCTTCCAGCGGTCATTGGTCGGGAACAATGACGGCTGCGTTAGCATATCATTTCGGCGGACAATTAAGTTCGAACCGCGGTCCCGTCAGACCGGGGATTGTACATCGGCTTGACCGGGATACTTCAGGCGCAATCATTGTTGCGAAGGATAACCGCATACACGCTAAACTTGCGGAGTTGTTTGAACGGCATGAAATCGAAAAGGAATACTTTGCGATAGTACTCGGCGTGCCGCATCTGGATAGAGATATGATTGATGTGCCGGTCAAGGTTCATCCGCGAAAACGGGGACGCATGGCGGTTGCGGCACTGCTTGACACGGATGCTAAATATGCCCAGACGTTTTATGAAGTCATCAAGCGATATAAGAAGTTATCGGTTGTCCGCTGTTTTCCGAAGACCGGAAGGACACATCAGATTCGGGTTCATCTTGCGCACACGGGTTATCCGGTGTTGTGTGACAATCTTTACGGCGGTCGGCGTTCCATAACGAAAGAGGAAATACTCGGTATTGAACCGATGCTGCTTGATACCGCTAATGCTAATCCGGGACAGGCAAGCGGGACAGTGCTGCTGAATCGTCAGGCACTGCATGCCCGGCGCATTGCTTTCACGCATCCGGTCACGGGCAGCGAATTTGAAATCGAAGCCCCGATTCCCGCTGATATTCAAGCGGTGTTGGACGCGTTGGAATCGCAATAGCCCGCCGCTTATAGCGGCTGGGCTCACTCCGTCCCCAGCAAAATCCTGTCCTCGCCATTTGACGTAATCGTCTTAACCGTCTTGCCGTTAATGAGAATCTGATATTCCGTTCCCTTAACAGCATCAATAACCGCAGTATGATTGCCGTCATCCTGAAGTTCGATGACCGCCGGATACGGAGAAACAACACGATACTTCTTATCGGGAGACACCGCTATCGCAACGCTGTCCAATTTGTTTTGCAGCCGTCTCCGCTGCATTACCATCACCGTCGGATTGATGTCGGCAGGGCGGCGGACTTGCGACTCCAGCACGAAAGAGTCCGGCAGCAGTCCGATGCTTTCGCCGCTGGGATACTGCATCTGTTCCGCCGCAATTAAAATTCCTTCGGCAATTTTTCGCCAATCGATTTTTGCCGCTTCAAGCGTTTCCAAGCCCTTTTCCAGATCGTTGTGTTTCGACAATTCAAACAACGCTTCGGCGTAATCCAATCCGCACCACTGCACCGGCAAGCCAATCCAGTTCGGAGCCCCCCAATTCGTTGCCCCGAAAACCGGTGTTGTTGCATACGGCATTACGAAATCATTCACGCCTTCCGCTCTTTCGGCATTATCTTCCTGTTTCCAAAGATAAACAAAGGGCAAACCGGTCACCGCCCAGCGTCTTGCGGCATTGAGATATTTCTCTTCGCCGGTTGCTTCATAAAACAAAGTATTGGCAAGACACATACGGGAAGACCCCATTATATCCGGCGTGTGCAGCGAGAGTTCCCAAACCTGCGCACCGCGCGGCGTTAATTCCTTGTTAGCAAAATCCAATCCTTTGCGGACTGCGTCAAGTATTTCGGGCTTGCCTAACAAACGGTAATCGTACATCAAATGAAACAATGTGTTGCCGCAATGTCCCGATGCGGTATCCGTCCAATGACCTTTCAGATATTTGCCGTTGTAAGCGACCGAACCGTCAGGACGAATCCGCGAAGACAAACCCTTTGCTTCACTGATGAGCATATCCCGATAGCGTTCCCCTTCTTTGCGAAGAAAGAAACAAGCGGGATTTCGCAGATGTCCGCCGTAAGGGTCAAGACGGGGAACTTCCGGCAACTTGCCCGTTAACTGCCAAATTGCGGTAACAAAATCGCTGCCGAAACTGTTGCCGAAGTGCTGTTTTGTCTGTCCCGGAATGAAAGCGTGCCGCCAGCCCGCATCTTTCACGGCAAGTCCCGATTGTAAAAATCCGGCTAAACTCAACTTATCCTGTTCTTCATCATTGCGGGGACGCTGCGGCAAATCCGGCAAGCCGTGCATTTTGGCACCCCAGACGAGCAACTTTTCCAAATCGTTTAACTGTTCCGGCAAAGGATTGTCTTGCGGAATGACGACTTTCACAACACCAGCAAATTGCTTTCCGTAAAGCCCAAGATAATGCGACTCCTTATCGCCGAAGATGAAGTCCGGTGTTGCGAAAATTATCTGCGACCAGATTGTTATGGAATGGTCTGACGTATAGGACCACATAAATCCAAAACCGGTCTTGTCTGTTACAATAGCGGCGAACGGACTTGTAATATCCATCATTTTTGGAGCAAAGCGGTAATGTTCCGGCGTTTCAATATCCGCCGTTGAAGACGAATGTTCGCCTGCTTCCAGATATTCGACACCATTGAGAACCGCCTGCCGCATTGTGCCTTTCGGACGAAATACGGGACCGAAAATATCCTCTTTTGCGATGAGAGTACAATAAATTTCATCTTGCGGTATTTGAAAATGCAATTCGCCGAGAGTGGACTTTAACGCAGCAAATGGTACAGTGGTCTGTTCTCTTATTCCCGACACAACAAACGGTATCAACTTGCTTTCGGCTGTCTCTTGTGTTTGATTATCCGTTTTGACTATTGGTATCGTCGCAGCACCGCCGAGCGGCAAAGCGGGATTGGTATAACCAAGCGGATAAATATCGCCGATGTGTTCCATTGCTTCGTTCCGCTTTTGAAAAATCTGCGCACCGGTTCCGTTATCGGCAAAGCGGATTTCGAGAGTACTGTTCTGCGGCTTCCACGTTTTCCAACTTTCGACTTTATCCGCCCAGCGGGCATCGTACCATGGCGTGTGATTTTTCTTTTCCGTGCTGTATTCTATCTGATACAGTTCGATGGATTCAATCACCGTTGTACCTTTGGAAGTGCCGGGGTCAAACCGGAGACGCGTCAGTGGCGCGTCGGTACTGAAAACAACGCCGTAAGTATGCGGTTCGTCGCCTTTCCGATATGAAAATTGTCTTGCGTTTTCCGCACAGAAATTCGGAGCAGTAGTTGTTGTCCAGAAAATCTCCGCCGGAGGTATTGCGGTACTCTTCATACGGACACGAAATTCGTAGGTCGGATTCGGCACATTTTGCTGTGATGCTTGCTGGGCAAACTTCGGCAGCATGACGTAGGGGTCGGTATCGGTCGATACAATTTTGAGCGATTTCTCATCGGCGGTGATGGACGTTTCGTGCAGTGCGACCCATTCTTTTAATTCGGATGAATTGCAGGCGAATGTTTTCAGCAGCGTCCGCTTTTTTATATCCTTCGGATAGGGATTAAGGACTTCGTCTTTCGGATATTGAGCGAGACACATCGCCGCTGTTAAGACGAACAGAATTGACACAAGGAAACAAATGTTTTTCGTAATGAACATGGGCGTGAAATGGTTGGAAAAAATTTCTGGTATGAATTGGTATAATTGTACCGTTTAGCGGCGGTTTATAAAACCGCCGTTCTTTCGCTTGTCAAATTTCATTTTTCGATTAAAATAATGACGTACTATCAACTTACGTTTAACGGAAAAACACAAATGAGTAAGAAACACGAAAACAAAACCGATTGCGAACTCTGCGGCAAATGCTTCACCGAAACCGCACCGGCTGCAAAGACCGAAAAGAAACAAACGGAAGTAAAAACCGATGCCGTTATGATGAGCGGTGCCGACATTCTCGTTCAATCCTTGGTCAATGCGGGTATAACGGTTTCGTTTTCCTATCCGGGCGGTCAAGCGATTCCGATACATCAAGCGTTCACCCGCTTTCGGGATAAACTCCGCGTTATATTGCCGCGCCAAGAACAAGGCGGCGGCTTCGCTGCTCAAGGATATGCACGAAGCACCGGAAAAATCGGCGTTTGCACCGCAACAAGCGGACCCGGCGCAACTAATCTGGTGACCGCTATCGCTGATGCCAAGATGGATAGCATTCCCATGCTTGCGGTTACGGGGCA
>WRCR01000296.1 GCA_009783865.1 Planctomycetaceae bacterium
AGGATGTTATAAACCGCTATTGCGCATTCAATCGCAGTCGGCACATCTTTGGAGGACTCGCGGGCATCATAAACTGTCTTGTAAGAAATCGTGTTGAGGAAAAAAGCACCGAGTATCAGGAATATCAGCGTCACGGCAATCATCACGCCCAGATATTTTCCGATGATAAACCCGCGCCGGCTCAACGGTTTTGATAACGCCATCAGAGCGGTTTTTCCTTCAATTTCGTCTGAAATTGTCGTTGCGGCGGTCCAAACGGCAAGGAAGGCGGCAATCAGTTTTACGACCGTTAATCCTTGCGTCATAACGAGTTTAATATCCTCGCCGAGTGTGTTGTACGGAATTAACAGGAAGATGAACAGCGCAAAAATTCCGATGAGAGTCAGAATCAGAAACAGCGGCTGGAATAATGCTTCCTTTGCCGTAACCCACGCAACGGCACCGATTTTCGGCAGAAAATTTCGGATAAGAAAAACAACAATGCCAAACAGGATAAAAGCACCGGCAACACCAAGATCAATGTAGTAAAGACCTTGTATCCAACTGGGAACAGCAAAAGCAAACATCGGAATAAACAAAAAGTAAGAGTATGAAAATAGTTTTCGGTAATTTTAACCTAGACCGAAAGTTTTGGCAATAGGTAAAAGTGCCGTTTAGAAAAAATTTTTTTGAGAAATTCGGCGGGTTATCACCCGCCGCACGTATTTCCGCTACTCGTATTTGACGGAATAAAATCACTACTTAGCAGCGGATATTACATCCTTCAGCACCGGGTCGAAATAAAAGGAATCAAAGTACTCCTTTTCCGCTTGATAAAAATCAAAGGTTTCATCTGCGCCCAAGTCCTTTTTCACGAAACCGTACTTCTGCATCTCACGAATGTAATCGTTATTCGGACGGAAACCCGGCATATCAAACCGTTTGCCTTCCACAAGACGTTTATGAGCAGGTTCAATGCCCGCAAGTATCCTCTTGTACAACGGGTCTTCCTTATCCTTGAATTCAATTCGGCTGCAAAGTCCTAGTCCGCCTGCTTCTTTCGCAAGCGGCGCACGCAGCAGGAAAGAATGGTCAGGATTAGATATGTTGCAAATCGTCCCGCCCCAGGTTTGGTGATGATTCTTGAAATGCCAGCCCTCCCACGGCTTATTCTTACCTTCCTGCGTCTCTTTTGAAGCGTGACATTCGCCGCAGCGTTTCATCATCGCATTACAGTCAATCGAGGGATAGTAACCTCCTGACTTCAACGCGACATAAGTGCCGGGGTATGTTGCGCTGGTATCAATCCACAAACGGATTTTATTTTTCTCTTCCTGCGTCAACTGAACGTTGTAATGCGACGGTTCAATGAGTTGCATCAACTTACTCGCTCCGCTGCCGATTTCGTAGGGTTTGAAATTACTCAGCGGACGGTTGCGGTTATCGACAACCCACTTTCCGTGCAATGTCAGCCGCGTATAAGACATAGTGTAAGACGCTGTTTTATCGCCGGTTAAATCAACTTTGCCGTCATACTTTTCCGGCGAGTGACATTGAACGCAATGCTTATCAAGTATCGGCTGAATGTCCCGCGGGAAATCAATAATCGAAGGCACACCCGCTATCGGCTGCGGTTTCTTGGGATGTCCCCGCAATGCTTTCATAGGATTTAGTGAAATCTTCGGTGCTTCCGTGCGTTCTTCATGGCAGCCGACACAAGACATTGATTCGCCGGGCTGCAAAGTCAAGAATGAGTGCATCCGTTTGACGGCAATATCATTTTCGTCCAGCGCAACAAAGAAAATCGACTGCAAAGCGGGTAATTCGGCATAAGCACTTCCGTCATCTTCAACGGGAATGGTGCCGAGTATTTCCGCCATTGTGAACGTTCCGCCGATGGTCAATGGTTCCATACCGCCGGAAAAGTTTATCGGTTTCGGCAACTGTTTCAGAACAAGCAGTTTCTTGATTTTATGCGGAGCAAGCCCTTCAAGGGAACGCCCGTGTTCTACGTCTTCCAAAATGACATAGCCCGTTGATTTCGACAGGTCAGTGCGGTCTGAAATAATCGCTTCACGGGGACGCGGGTTAATCGGACGCGGTTCATGAACTGCCAACTTGGCATCTTTGAATTCTTTCGGCAGTAAGAACAGCGGTTCGAATTTTCCTTCGCCGTCCACTATCCAAATAGTATCGTTGTTAGCGGCAAGAAAACAGTCCTCGCTGAACGGATACGGGTCTTTGAACCAGCCCTTGCCGATTTGTTTTGCGCTGCCCAAATCGTCGGGACCATTTTTCGGACAAACAATGTTGATTCTGCCGAAGTGTTCCGGCGCGCCGTGACCGGGCGAAAAGATGGAAACGATTTTATCCGTTCCGGGTATCGGTTTAGCATCAAGCATTGCGATGCCCGGATGCAAATTGCCGTAATAGACGAATTGCTGTGTTCCATCCGGGTTCATTGCCCAGAGATGATGATAATGTACCTGACTGCGGTCGACATATTCCCAGCGCATATACAAAATCCGTCCGTCAGGCAAAGTCCAAGGGGTATTATCGTGGTCGTTATTGCTGGACAGAAGGCGCACATTCTTGCCGTCAGCATCGCAGCGGTATAGGGCGGCAACCGGCGTGTGCCAGCAGTTGACGAAACGTTTGCACCGTGAAGAGCAGAACACGATTGTTCCGTCGGGACAGTAAGTCGGTTCAATGTCGTCATATTCGCCGTCGGTTAATTGTTTCAGTCCGCTGCCGTCAATGTTGATTTCGTAGAGGTGATATTGATATGTTCCTCCGGGGCGATAGCAGAACAGGATTTTCTTTCCGTCATAGTGGAGTTGTGGGTCCCGGATACCGCCTTTCGGGTCTTCGAGTATCATTTGTAATTCGCCGGTGCGGATATTTTGTTTGACGAGCATTGCGCCGTCTCCGAAACCCCAAAGGAGACCATTTTCGTCTTTCCAAGCAAGATTGACAGGGTCTTGCTGCCTGCCGGAATAGTTGCCGAAGGTCACGTACCAATGGTCGCGCCCCGGAATACGAATTGCGAAGACAATCCATTCGACATCTTTCATTGGACCTTGCAGCATTTTTTCCAGCATCGGCGGACGCTGTACACCGCTCTTCAGTTTTTCGAGCGTTGTTTGCGGCGGTATTTCCGGCTTTTGTTCTGCCGCCGTGTTGGCAAACACTGTGTTAGTAAATGCAGACGAAAACAGAAAAAGAAAGAGAAACAACGGAATAAATAGTTTTGTAATACGCTGTACCATAATAACCCTCCTGAAAAACGATGGAACTATGACTTGAAAACATCACTCTCATTCTATCAGAAATTACAACGGGAAACAATAGGGAAATCAGTCCGGCTGTACGTTTCTTCGAGTAGCGGGAACAACCCGCAAGTTTCGCTGCGCTGCGCTTGCGGCTCTTGATGCAAACTATCAATTATTGTCCGAGCAATCGCCGCAGTTCTTCGTCGTTGACCGTATTCGATATAAACCGCACGGTGGTACTGTAATAAGATGTGACCATACCGCCGGGATGCAAACTGCCGGTATTGCGGCGGTTCAACACGTCATCAACGGAAACAACCGCTTTGTCCAACGGCACCGGTGCTGTCAATTCGACAAACATCAACACGTTCCGAGAATCAACTTTATCGCCATATTGCATCATCGCATACGTGGTTTGCCCTTCCGGTGAAGGATTCGACGGACATGAAAAATGCTGCTTCGGGTTCTCACCGAGATACTTTTCGATTTGCGCCGCCCAATTTTCGTCCGGTAATTTTCCATTTTCACATTGATAAAGCAAAACCGCAAGCGATAAACGCTGCAAGTTCTCCGCACATTCTGAACGCAGCACCGCTTCCTCCATTGCATCAACTTCCGGAATACATAGAGTAATCAAAAGGTCAGCGGCAAAGTGTCCGCGCGCATTGGAGTTCGACAGACCGGTTACTTTACCGGCGGTGAACATTCTGCCCGGTGCCGGAATCAATGAGTGAAATTTCGTTTTCGGACTCGGCTCTTGCATAGCATCGTACACTTCGTTCACCCGGCGATATATGACATTCCAATCACAGGAAGAAAGTGCGGCACGCTCCAACGGTGATGCTTTAGTCAAACTACCTATATCAAAAAGAGAGATTCTCCCTTTTACTGTCTCCTGAGCTGTACTCAAACCGGAGTACCGTTCCCATTCAAAGACATCATTTAGCGGTACCCGCGGCGGCAATGCGTCAATACCATCAAGCAAACGCCGAATCTGTTGTTCCGTCAGCGGATGTTCGGGGTTCGCTCCGACCGGTATCGCTATTCCGCCTACTTCGATGGCAATACCAACCAAATGCTGAACCATACAGCCGCCTTGAGGAACAAGACGACCAAACCGCATGCTTGTTAGTTTGTCTTCGATTGCCCCGTCAATGTTGCCTTGTGCTACCCGGTATGTGCTTCTTGCTTGAAACATCCGGGCGACATCCCGCAAATATTGAACATCCAGCAGCAGAAGGGCTATAAGGTTTTGCGGATTACCGGATGAAACCGATTTTGGGCTTTGCATAAACGGTACGAAGAATATCGGTTTCCGAATTGCTTAAGTAACGGCATCCAGCGGAGTATCAATGTCATTAATCCACTCTTCGAGCATGGGATAATCTTCTAGCGTCCATGGGTCTAAAAAGTCCCTCCGAGGGTTAGCGGGAGGTGCTTCGCCTTTCGTTTTATAGAAATTTTCAACAACGACATAATGTGCGAGCGGTAAAGCCAACGTCGGCGGCACATTCGGGTCGAGACCGAGTTTTTCATATTTCTGGAGCCGGTAAAATTCCGGGTCGGATGACATGCCGCTGACATCGCCGAAGAGCCGGACGAAGTCCCGAAAGCCGTTGTCATCGGTTGCAAGTTCCGGCGGATAAAACCGCTGTTCGAGTGCTTTGAAGAAGTCAATTTCACCCTTGGCAGTCAGCGGACCGGTAATGCGAGTCGTCTTCTCGGAAATAACCAGCGGCGGTGCCCAGATGAAAAACAAATACGCCCCAAACAGAAAAATGAGCAGGCATACCGCCATAGAGACGAGAAAAATTGGCGATTTCCACAACGGTTTAGGAAGATCGATGTCGGTCATGATTGTGTTCTCTGTCTGAACCAGTGATTTCGCTGATTAAATGATTAGTATGATTATACACTTATATTGACGTTTTAGCAAGTTTTGCCACGAAGCGGGCACAATGTCTATAACCGCCGGTGTCAACCGGCGGACACGTTATCATCTCACTATTCGCTAAACCCCGGCACGTTGAACTGTTCGCAGTAATCGGCAATTTCGGCGGAGATTTTCGGAGCATGTTCATCAATGCTGCCGATATTTTTGCATACTCTGTCAATCCAGTCCGCAACACGCAGCATATCGTTTTCCTTCATTCCCATCGCAGTCAGAGACGGCGTTCCCATTCTGACACCGCTGGTGACAAACGGACTGCGATG
>WRCR01000297.1 GCA_009783865.1 Planctomycetaceae bacterium
ACAGGAGAGTAGTTTAGTGGCAGAACTGCGGTCTCCAAAACCGCTGGTGGGGGTTCGATTCCCTCCTCTCCTGTTATTCCGTATTAGTTATTAACAAAGGTTATCGGAAGTACCGTGAAAAGTTTATTTGCAGAAATGTTCCGCGTCCGCCGTTATAAGGCAAATCAAGGTAAAATGGTGCGTTATTCCACCTTTTACGGTGCTTGGGCGATTTTTCTTAGCGGTGCTTGGGTGTTTTACAGTCAGGTGTTTGCCGCGATTCCGATTTTGAACGGAACGCTGGTGCGCGGTTTGATTGCCGGGTTGATTGTCGCTCTCGGCGGCTGGTTTTCGTATCGGCTGACTCACTGGGCAGTCTTTGCCGATTTCTTGATTTCCGTTGAATCCGAAATGGTGAAGGTCTCGTGGCCCAGCAAGAACGAATTGTATCAATCAACGCTTGTCGTTCTGGCGATGTTTGCTATTATAGCGGCGTTTATCTTTGCTTTTGATATGGTTTGGCTGTCTATATTCCGCTTGATTAAAGTTATGTAGCGGGTGCGGCTTAAGCGTAGGATTAGAAATCCTACGCTAACTGTTATATTTCAAGGGGCAGAAAAATGAAACTTTGCCGATTTGTTATCTGTTTTATTTTCGTGTTTGCTGTCATTGGAGATGCCTCAATACTGTTTGCACAGTTCGGAGGCATGGCAGGAGGCAGAGACAGAGCAACATTAAGAGACAAAGCAGCACCAAAGTACGTATACCCTTCTGCGCTGGACATTCCCAAAGGAAATCGCCCGCAGATACAAACCGAAGAACAGGTCGCTGCCTTAAAACGTTTTTCACTGGAACTCTACAAACAGTTGATAGCAGGCGAAGACAAACTTAACAAAAATGTTGTCTGTTCGCCTTGGAGTATCGCCATGGTTCTGACGATGCTCCACGACGGAGCAAACGCTGATACCGCCGCAGAAATCCAAGAAGCGTTGCAATTTCAAGACAATTCAAAGTCCTTTGAAAAATACCTGTTCATGGCTGCATTCAACGCCAGAGGTAAGGAAAAACGTGCGGACTACCCTGCCGCTCCGCTCATTCTTGAGACGGCAAATTCATTTTGGGCGCAAACGGGTTACGAATTTCACGATTCTTACTTGGAACTGTTGAAAAATCGTTTCATGGCAGGACTGTTCACCGCCGACTTCAAAAGAAATCCCGCAAAAGCCGCAAAGGAAATCAATCAATGGTGCGATAAGCAAACGCGGGGTGAAATCAAGGAAATTATATCGGAAACAGGGATACCCCCTCAACTCCGCATGTTAATTTTGAACGCCGTTTATTTCAAAGCTCGCTGGGCGGATGTTTTCTATCCCGAAAGTACCAAGTCAGAATCGTTTCATCATGCAGATGGTTCCGAAAGCAAAACGCTGATGATGAACGCGACAACATTTTCTTCCGGCTATTATGAAACCGCCGGTTTCAAGGTACTCCGCAAGAACTACTGCGGCAATGTTCACATGCTGATTCTCTTGCCGGATAAAACGGACGGACTGGCGGAGTTAGAAAAGACCATTACGCCGGAAAAACTTCGGCAGATTGACAGTCAACTCAAAAATAGAATCGTCAACGTCAAAATTCCCCGGTTTTCATTTGAAAATTCTGAAGAGCTGATTTCGCCGTTGCAAAAGATGGGAATCGAAGCCGTCTTTGATATGAAAAAAGCCGACTTTTCGAAAATGACTGCCGAAAAAGGATTCTTCATTGATCTTTTCCAACAGACAGCGATGATTCGTGTTGATGAGGAAGGAACCGTTGCCGTTGCCGCCGCTATTACCGGTGGCGGCAGTATGGGCGGCGGTCCGTCGAAGATTTACAAGTTTTACGCTGACCGTCCGTTTTTGTTTTTGATACGTGAGAACACGGACAACTCGATTCTCTTCATCGGGCGGGTTCATCAGCCGGAAAAGGTCGAGCGTGAGTAAATCAGAATCATAATCGGACGATTGCGGCACTGTTCTCGCTACTCGCCATTCTTTATGTTCTCTAACCATCTTGCCGAAAACCGAAAAATGGTGTACAATGAATACGTAGTGTCGTTGCAGTGTTGTTATTGCAGCGCAGTTTAATGAATGATGGAATACTTTTTAGGAGGAACAACAATGACCAAAAATTTCAGCGGATTCCGCAAGACCGTCATTGGTATTCTGGTTATGTCTCTCATTTTCGGAGTGTCGCTGTCGGCACTTGCGCAGCCGGGCTTTCGTCCGCCGCCGCGCCGTTATCCGGTTCCGCCCCCACCGCCTCCGCCGCACCATCATGCCCCCAGCGACCTTGATAAGGCCTTAGGTGTTATCGGTGCAGTCGGTGCTGTCGCTGCCTTTGCCAACGGTTTTCATCCCCGACCGGTTGTAGTCGTTCCGGCGCATCCCGTTGTTGTTGAAAGACCAGTCGTCATTGAGAAGCCGGTTGTTATCGAAAAGCCGGTCGTCGTTGTACCGCAATATGAGATCCCCGCAACTGTTTCCGAGGACAGTTTCGTACCTGCTCTCGGTGCGGCTTTTGTGATTCAAAAAATGCAGATTCCCGGCTATAAATTTACAGCAGCCCGTCTGATAACCGACCCGCAGAGAGGTTCACCGCTACTTGAACTCGGTTTGGAACGCGGCGATGTAATAACACGTCTCGATGACGAACTGGTCACTTCAATCAACGTATTGAGAAGACACGAAAAAACAACATTGGTACGTTACATCAAGTCCGGTACCGTAAAGGTAAAACTGGGAAAGATTTACATTAAACCGGTACGAACCGTTGGTGTTACTCACCCTGATGACGTTCATTATGCTCCTTAACTTTTACGCAAATGACTGACTATTATTTCCAAAAATTGTTTGCCGAGCGCGTCGGCGGAATCAATTACGGCAAATCCAGCGAGATTTATAAGTTTGAAAAAATCAAACGTGCCAAGCGGCAGGCAATCAAGGATTTTCCCGACCGTCCGCTTCTCGATTTCGGCATCGGCGAAAATGATGCGGCGGCTGACGAAGAGGTCCGCACCGTGATGGCGCATCAAATCAACTTGCCGGAAAACCGCGGCTATGCCGACAACGGCTGTATCGAATTCAAAGAAGCGGCAGCCCGCTTTATGAAACGAACTTTCGATGTTGAATTAGACCCGGCAACGGAGATTAACCATGCCATCGGTTCCAAGTCCGCGCTGGCGATGCTGCCGTATTGTTTTATCAATCCGGGCGACATCACGATGATTACAGTTCCCGGCTATCCCGTTGCGGCAACGCACACAAGGTATTGCGGCGGCACGGTTTATAATCTTCCGCTTACTCAGGAAAACAATTTTTATCCCGACTTCAATGCTGTTCCTGAAGATATATTGAACCGAACAAATATGCTGGTCATCAATTATCCGAACAGTCCAACGGGGCAGTTAGCGACAGTTGAATTTTACGAAAAAGTTATTGCGCTGGCAAAGAAACATGAATTCATTGTAGTTCAGGATGCGGCGCATATTATACTGACATATCAGCAAAAGCCGTTAAGTTTTCTGCAAGTTGACGGTGCGAAAGATGTCGGTGTTGAAGTCCATTCACTTTCCAAGGGCTGGAACATGATAGGGTGGCGCATCGGCTGGGTTTGCGGTAATGAACTTATAGTCCGTGCGTTTGCCGATGTGAAAGATAATTGCGACAGTGGACAGTTTCTTGCGATTCAAAAAGCGGCATCTGCCGCGCTGGATAATCCGGAAATACCCGAAGCAACAAGAACGAAGTATTACCGCCGGTTGCAGAAGTTGGTCGAGACCTTGAGCCAACTCGGCTTTCAATGTGAAATGCCGGGCGGAACGTATTTTTTGTACACCAAAGCACCAAGCGGATTGAAAGACGGAACGAAGTTTAATAACGCCGAAGATGTCAGCCAATATCTGATACGCGAACATTCGATTTGCACGGTTCCTTGGGATAACGCTGGTGCTTTCCTGCGCTTTTCGGCAACTTACACTGCGGAGGACGAACCGGCGGAAGACGAACTGATGTATAAATTGACGGAACGTCTTGACGACATTTCGTTTGTATTTGATTGAAGAAACACGCTCATGTCTGACGCTACACCAGAAGTACAAGTTAAACCTAAAAACAAAAAGAAACGGAAGCCGAAGAGGGAACCGCGTTTCAGTGTGGTGCTGTGGAATGACGATGTGCATACGTTTCAATATGTTATCGTTATGCTTCAGGCACTCTTCGGTTATCCGCCGGAAAAGGGCATGCAGTTGGCTCAAGAGGTACACAATACCGGCAGAGCGGTTGTTTTTACGTCCTCGCTTGAGAAGGCGGAATTGAAACGCGACCAGGTTCTTGCCTTTGGCGAAGACCCTTGGGCGGAAGAAAACATTGGTCCGCTCGGTGCTACCTTGGAACGTTGTCCAGATTAAAATTTTTGATTAAAAACGACTATGAGTAAAGAATATCATCTCGAAACACTTGCGGTTCACGCCGGACAGGAAAATCCCGACCCCGCAACACTTGCCCGTGCAGTACCGGTTTATCGGACAACGGCTTACAACTTCAAGAATTCACAGCATAGTGCGAATCTGTTTGCGCTGAAAGAACTCGGCAACATTTACAGCCGGTTGTCGAATCCGACTAATGCTGTTCTTGAAAAACGTCTTGCGGCATTGGAAGGCGGTGCTTACGCGCTTGCTCTTGCATCGGGAACAGCGGCGATATATTTTTCCGTCACGAACATATTGCGGCAGGGAGATGAACTCGTTTCGGCAAACAATCTTTACGGCGGGACTTTCACGCAGTTTGACGCTATAATGCCGCAGGGCGGAATCAATGTGAGATTGACACCGGTCAATGATTTCAAGGCAGTTGAAGCGGCAATCAACAGCAAAACGCGGGCTGTTTTTATCGAAACCATCGGCAATCCGGTTCTCGATGTTGCGGATATCGAGCAGTATGCGGCTATCGCTAAAAAACATCGTTTGCCGCTGCTGGTTGATTCGACTTTTACAACGCCGTTCCTGCTTCGTCCGATTGATTTCGGAGCGAACCTTGTTGTCCATTCGCTCTCGAAGTGGATTGGCGGACACGGAACCGGCATCGGCGGCATCGTCATTGATGACGGAAAATTCGATTGGACTGACGAAAAGTTTGCTCTTTTCAACGAACCTGACCGCGGTTATCACGGCTTGCGTTTCGCTCACGATTTAGGTGAACTTTCACCGATTGCGTTTTCAATGCGGCTGATGACCGTGGGCTTGCGAAATCAGGGACCTTGCCTTGCTCCTGATGCGGCGTGGCTTTTCCTGCAAGGGGTTGAATCGCTGGCACTGCGAATTGCGAAACACAGCGAAAACGCTTTGAAGGTTGCTGAACACCTGAAAAAGAGCAATAAGGTTGCATGGGTGCGCTATCCAGGGTTAGAAGATGACCCGTCTTATGAGTTGGCAAAAAAGTATTTG
>WRCR01000298.1 GCA_009783865.1 Planctomycetaceae bacterium
AAAATCAACGGCATTGCACCGACTATTGAAAACATTCAGAACGGTTCGTACCCGCTGATTGGCGAACTTGTCATCATTTCCCGCGCTGACAACACGAATCTGAATGTCCCGAAGTTGACCGAGTGGTTTCTTTCGCCGCAAGGACAGAAACTTGTGCAGGACGTTGGGTATGTACCGCTGGAAACGAACCGGTAAAGGCGGGATTTCTCTCCGCTTTACACTCTTTACACTATTTGATTATGCTGTACACTGTACGCAGTATATTTTCCACTATCTATTTGTTTTCCAATGGCTATTTTTTCCCGAATTGTTATCATAGGTGTCGGTTTAATCGGCGGTTCGGTCGGCTTGGCAGCGCGGCGCGGTAATATTGCCGACTCCGTTATCGGTATCGATTGCCGGCAAGACCACCTCGACATTGCATTGCAGCGAGGTGCCGTTGATTATGCCTCGACCGACTTCCAAACCGGTATTCTGCATCTCGGCTATTCGTCCAGACGTTCCGCAAGAATTTCAACGGAAGCACGGCTGCGCCCGGAACTCATCGTCGCAGCCGTGCCGGTCAGCAAAATTGCCGCTTGTTTGAAAGATGCCGCCGCTGTTCTCGATCGGTTTGATGACCCCCGCGATTTTTTGTTGACCGATGTCGGCAGCACAAAATCGATGATATGTTCGCAATTTCGGGACAGCCGATTCATCGGTTCGCATCCGATAGCAGGCAGCGAAAAAATCGGTCCCGCCTTTTCCGATGAGAATTTGTTCAAAAACCGGATAGCGGTGGTGACTCCGTCTTCTCACAACAAGGAGGTGAATGTCGGACTTCTTGTCCGCTTTTGGCAAAAACTTTGTTCGCGGGTGGTTTGTCTTTCGCCGGAAGAACACGATACTCATTTAGCGAAAACGAGTCATTTGCCGCATCTTGTCAGTTCATTACTGGCGGAGACGCTGGAAATGCGGGATAAACGTTACGCTGGCACCGGGTTTCGCAGTACTACCCGGCTTGCTTCCGGCGGACCGCTGATGTGGCGCGATGTCGTTTGTTCGAATCAAGCGGCTGTTCTCAATGCCGTGAAAGGTTTCGAGGAAATCTTGAAAACGATGCGGCAGCAGATTGAGCAAAGCGATTGGGACGGTCTAACGCAAACGCTGGAGTCCGCTAAAATCAAACGCGACGGACTAGAAGATTAGAGCATATCAAGAATTGTCCACACCAAATCCAAAAACGCTCTAATCCTACGCCTACCTTCTAATCCTGCGGATTCTTCATCACGCTCTCCAGATACTCTGCTATTTCCGTGCGACTGCTTGCCTTCACAATGTCAAGCGGAGTGTTGCCCCACTCGTCTTTCGCATTCACTTCTATGAGCGGGAAACACAGTTTCCCGCTCGTGAATCGAACCTTTTATAATATAATACGTCAACAATTCGCCCAATAATACCGCCGATAATACAATCGTCGTTGCAATCAACGAACCAATACCAACCAACTTCACCGTTGAAATTTTTGATACCATTTCCGCTTGCGGCTGCCGCTTCTTTTCCTTGTCATCATCCGCCGGTAAATGTACAGCAACAACCGGTGCCGCATCCTTAACCAACGGCTTCGTTGCTATTGCTCTGACAAACGTTTTGCAATTTTCGAACCTATCTTCACGCTTCTTCGACAACGCCTTCAACAATGTCGGACAATCTGAAATAATGCGTTAAACTATTTTTTGATACATCGAGGTATTTCCCTTTGCAGGATGCTGTAATTGTTAATCGAGTTAAACACATCCTGCTGAAATGTACCGAAACGCTCTGTTGCCGCTAGTTTTGATTGCCGTAATGAGTCAGTTTTCACTGCTTGCACAGCAATCTGCTCCCCTTTCAATCCCCTTAATTTAACAACTTTTGGCGGCGGAAATCTCGATGCCGCAATATTCCTTCAACTAAAGGTTGAATCCCTTCTCAAGAGCGGACCATACGAAGAAGCAAAACAGCAGATTTATTCCGTACCGGCAGAACAGTTGACGGAATATCTGAAAAAAAATGCTTGCTTATACCGAGAAGGCAAAATCCCATTATCTGCAATCGGGACGCTTATCAAGCATTGCGTCAATGCTGCGTTCTCTCGGAACTATTTACGGCAAGTTGGGAAACAAGAAACAGGAATTGAATTCTCTTCTGACCTGGCATCATTTGACGGAGATTCTGCGGGAACAGATACTGGCGGACGAAGTCGGTCTTAACCGCGCAGGATATGCAAAGAATAAAGAACAAATCATTGAACTGCTAATCAATGCGAAACGGGACACCGAAGCACTTGCGATACTCGAATCTGCAAAAGGATCCCTGCAAGATGTTCTGCTTAACGAGCGGGAAACTATGTTTCCCGCTTTCACTGTTGAGGAAGTCATCAAAACGCTTCCAAAGTATTGGGCGAACCGGGTTTTTTGTTTGTCGGTACACACGGTAATAACGATGTCGAAAATCCGCTCAGTAGTCATCTGGGTGCTTAAATCGCAAAGCGGAGATGCTTTTTTCACGGCATACGAATTATTTTCATTGCCGATGAAGAAGGATTTGATTGTGTTGTCGGCGTGTTATTCCGGCTTGTCGGATAAGTCGCCGATGCCGGGTGATGACTTGTTCGGTATTCAGCGAATGCTGCTGCAAGGACAAAGAGGCGGGTGGCTTTAGCCCCCGCATTCAAACAGCCGGAGTACCGGCTAAATACGACGGGTTATCACCCGCCGCTCGTATTGATTTTCACAATCGGACGATTGCGGCTCTGTTTTCACCGTTCCAACTGCGACATTATCTCACCCGGTATGTTGAAGTTTGACGAAACCTTTTGAATATCATCGTGGTCGTCCAGCATTTCCATTAACTTCAGAATCTTTGCCGCTGTGTCCGTATCGTTAATATCCGCCGTGTCTTTCGGTATAAGTCCCAACTGCGAGTCCTCCGGTTCAATACCCGCCGCTTGAAACGCTTTAGAAACAGAATCGTATTGCTCCGGAGCGCAAACGACTTCAAAGCCGTCCTCGTTTTCAGTAACATCATCCGCACCGGCTTCAAGAGCAACATCGAGAATGTCTTCTTCGGAGAGCATTTTTTTACCGGATTCTTTCGGAATAATGAAGAGCCCTTTTTTCTCGAAGTTCCACGAGACGCAGCCGCTTGTTCCCAATTTCCCGCCGCAGGATTCAAATATTTTCTTGATTTCCGGTGCAGTGCGGTTGCGGTTATCAGTAACGGCTTCTGCAAGAACGGCAACGCCGCCGGGACCGTATCCTTCATAGACGAGTTCTTCCAGTTGTTCGGATTCAAGTTCGCCGGTGCCGCGCTTGATTGCTCTTGCGATATTTTCTTTCGGCAAACTGACTGCCTTTGCTTCGTCAATGGCGGCACGCAAGCGGACATTTCCGTCGGGGTCACCGCCGCCGAGTTTTGCAGCCATTATGATTGCCTTTGCCAGTTTACTCCAAAGTTTTCCCCGCTTTGCATCGACGAGTGCTTTTTTATGTTTAATATTTGCAGAATGTGAATGTCCAGCCATAGTTTCCTCCGGTTAGTAAAAAAGTAACGAGGGGATTGTACCATAGCCGTTCTCACTTTGAAAGGGGGTAATGAACAAAACGAAAGAGCGGAGAGTATTTCAACGCTCGCGTCTCTTTTGCTCACCACTCTTTCAATCTCACACTTTGGCGGCGAATTAACATCCGCTGCCAGTGTAACACTTCAAACTACCACGCGTAAAACGGTCTGTAGTGTCCCAGTATGCCACGCCGATAGAACACTGGCGGATAGCAGGGATCACAAACCGGTCCGCAATACGGTCCGTAATACGGTCGGTAATACCGATAATACGGGTATGCTCCCCAGTAAGGTGCATGAACCACCGGTCCTACGCAGTCGCAAGGAGCAGCGGGGACGACCGCTTGTCCTTCAGCAACGACGTATTTCACAGGTGCTTGCTCTTCAGCAGCGGTGAAATTCACCGCTGCCAATGCAATAAACGAAACAAACAAGAAACAAACGATTTTCCGGGACATAGTAATATCTCCTAATTAACGGAAACAATCGGACAACTTCCTTGTGAACCGTTCACAAGGATATGCTAAAGGAATTACGAAAACGAAACGGCTTTGTTTGTTGCGGGAAATGCAAAATCCCAAATCAAGGGAAACCGCTCGCTCAATCCTTAAGCAAATTACGTAAACAATTTTATCGTTAAAATCGGTAAAGTCAACACTCCGCAGAAAAAAATTCGGCGACAAGAGATTCGACTATTTCCGGGCAGCGGCTGGCAACATTATTGACTTCCCAATAGTCGTCTGGTTTGACATAAAGTTCAAAGGTTACTTTTTGTTCCGATAGTTGTGTTTCCGATACCTGCCGAAAAAACCAATCCGGCGTGATAACCGCTTTCTGACTTGATGTACCGGCAAATTTGATGTATTTCCGCAAAGAGGACTCTTCCGCATTCTCTAGAACAAGCGAAGCGATATGCGGTGGATTTTTGTCAATGCCGCTGTGAATTTCGGTGAAAAATTCGGCTAAATCATTCTGGGTGAGCAGTACCGAAGACCGGTTTTCGGCGCAAATATTCTGCGGAAAGCGGATAAACAGCGGCAAACCGATATTTTCACTGTAATAATCGTCCGTGATTCCGATTTTGCCGTGTTCCGCAATGGAAAAACCGCGAACCGAAAAAAGAATTATTGCCGTGTTGTTTCCGAAATCGCCGTTTTCCGCTGCGTCCAGCAGCATTGCAAGGGAATCGTCCAGAACAGCAATTCCGCCAGAGTATGCTTCAACAACGGATTGAATTCTGTCCGGCAGATAAAATCCGATGTTTTCCGGGCTGTCTACGGTCAAAAACTTCGGCGGATGGACTTCCATATACGGTGGCGGGTCATCTTTTATATGACGGTGTTTGTTGCGGTAGGAAGAGGGAAAATCCCAAAGTCCGCGAAAGCCCGGCAAGTGCATCCAAAGAAAGAATTGTTTATCCTGATTGGTTTTCCAATGTTTTGTTTGACGACGGGCTGTCTCTATCAGCTGCAGCACAGAACGGTAAAACTCCGTTTGTTCTAACGTGTCAACGGGCAAGTCGGCATCGAATCGGTTGATGTAAAACCGTTTTGAAAAACCGTCGGTATGTTCGTTCAGAAACAGGGCTTCGCTGCTTGTGAGCCAAAATGTTTCAATTCCTTGTTCTGCGAGGGTTTGCAAAACGGGGGTCTTCCGATAATTCCAGAGCGAGGATAGTGAGGCAGAAAGTTTCAGTGTACTTGTGTGATACCCGTCAAACAGGACGGACTGTGCTGCCAAAGTATCAGCCGCCGGAGTTTGAATCCAAGTGTTGCCGAAACAGCCGAAAAATCCGCGATGCAGTCCATCAATGGAAATAATGATACAGTTCATACCGTTTAATATAACGATGTTGCCGAAAGAATCAAGC
>WRCR01000299.1 GCA_009783865.1 Planctomycetaceae bacterium
ATTCAAGCCAAACAATGACAGAAAACCGTCATTCCCGCTTCCTTTGTCATTCCCGCGCAAGCGGGAACCTAGAGAAAAGAGTCCCTCGTCTAGTTCCCCGCTTGCGCGGGGATGACGGTTAGCGACAAACGTCGTAACATTCCCGAATCTGCTGCCCCAGAGTTTTTGTCCGACAGCGAGCGGAACAACCGCTTTCGGAGCGGCGCGGTATTTGTCCCAATAGTCCTCGTCTTTCTTGCGGATTTTCTTTGCGTCAAACGGAAACGGCGGGTCCCAATCGGCAATGCTCTTTTCGTCCGTGAAACCTTTGACAATCGGAACGACTTCATTTGGATAAAGTTCATTCGGAACAATACTTTTTATCGTGAACGTTTGGCTTTTCGTGACGTTAACATTGTCAGGTTCAAACCACGTCAATTCGATTTCATCGCCGACTTCAACGCCGAGGTCTTCAGCAGTCCATTGGTTCAACGCTATTTTTTTTTCACACGGAGGCACAGAGGCACAGAGATTGTCTTCCTCCGTGCCTTCGTGCCTCTGTGTGAAAAAATCAGTCGCATACACAGTCGAATACGGTACTTCACGACCATTTTTGACGGCACGAATCGAGGTTGCGAGATAAAGCAAGCCCGCGTGGAAAACGTTTCGCCCTCGACTATCGTCACCTCCGCGTAGGCGGGGGGCTAGAGAGGAGAGTCGCTCGTCTAGATTCCCGCCTTCGCGGGAATGACGAAAAATCGCCTCCGCTTGAGCGTTAGTGAAAAGCATTCTTGCTGACTTGATGTACCATTTGCCGCCATGCTCTTCGACATCAATCCCCAAATCTTCTAGCGTCGGTTCGAAATGCTTTTCCAATGCTTCCCGCTGACCGGCAGTCAAAAGGGTCTGCGGCGAGTCAGTCATAAAGAACACGGCGTTGACTTTTTTACCGACACCTAGTTTCGACTGCATAAACTCCAGCGGAACAATAAGCAGCGGCTCGGCTTGCTGGTCAACCTTGAGCGAAAACCGACCAACGCCTTCGTCCGCAATAATTTTATCAACGGTAATTTTTGTGCGAAGCAGATTATCATGTTTTCCGAAAGTGCTTTCCGGCGGAATACTTTGCGGAGAAAGAAACCGCAGCGACAATTCACCGCCTGCTTTGATTTGCAGTTTGTCAGCAAGCGTTTGATTGATAGAGCAAACAGTATCGGCGCGTCCGAGCAGTTGAATACCGCTGATTCTGCCGTTGAATTCAACGACAGCAGGAAGAAGGATTACGGCTTCTTCTGCCGTCTGCCGTCTGCCGTCTGCCGTCTTAAAATCAATGAAATTCGGGGCGAAAAGAATGGTGTCAATACTGCCGAGGCGTTGAAGCGTCAACGCTTTGAGGGAACCGCGCATTGAATCGCCGACCAGCAGCGCACCGGTCAGCACCGCCGCAGCACACATTACGCCTAACATTACCGCTGTGTTGATGCGGATGTCATACCAAATTGAACGAAATAAATGGGACATATAAATTACTATTTCACTTTTTCTTTTTCGGCTTCGGTTTTTTCTTTTTCAATTTTGCCGGCGGTGTTTCCTGTTTCAACCGCTTGACTAAACGGAAATCAATCTGCCGCGTGTCAATGTCCGCCCGGACTACCTCAACAAGCAAGCGGTCGCCGATTCGGAGCGTATTATCGTTTCGCCGTCCCGTCAAAATCTTCATATCCCCATTGAAGCGGTAGACATCGTCAGCGATACCTTCCAGCCGAATTAAACCCTCTGCCGGTATTTCCGTTCCCATAACGAAAACCCCGAATGCTTCAACGCCGGTAATGATTGCCTCCATATTTTCGCCGATGTGTTTGCTCATGTAATCGACCAGTTTCAATTTTATGAGTTCACGTTCCGCTTTTTCGGCACGCTGTTCTCTATCGCTGCAATGTTCTCCGAGCAGAACGAGTTCCCGCTGTTCCTGTTTCACGCTTCTGCCTTCCAGCAAAGCGTCCAGCAAACGATGTACCGTCAAGTCGGGATACCGCCGTATCGGTGAAGTAAAATGACAATAACACGTCGACGCAAGTGCGTAATGCGCTTCCGGTTCAGGAGAATAAACCGCTTTTTTCATTGACCGAAGAAGCGAAAGATTGACGGCATATTCCTGCGTCGTTCCTTTCACCGAATCGAGAAGTTGCTGAAGCGTAAATCTATCCTGAAAGAGTATGTTGGCATCGATGTCGGCAATGTCAAGTGCGCGGACAAAGTCGGCAAAACTCCGTAACTTCCGAAGCGATGGTCCCTGATGCACCCGCCGCAGAAACAAAACACCCTTTGCGGCAAGATAATCCGCAGCGGCTTCATTGGCGGCAAGCATACATTCTTCAATCACGCGGTTGGAATCATAATACGGATAAATGAACGCCCCCGCAACATTGCCGTCATCATCAAGTTGGATTTTCGTTTCCGGCACCCCCATTTCGAGAGAACCGCGTTCTGTCCGCTTTTGCTTCAACAGTTGCATCAATTCCAGAAGATTGGAAAGCAGTTGACGAATTTCCGGTCTCCATTCTTTGCCGCATTTTGGATTATCGAAGTAATCCTGCACTTCTTTGTAATTGAAACGCTGCTTACTCTTGATAGCGGAATTACATATCTGCGTATCAACACGGATACCTTCGGGATTAAACTCCATGATGACGGTTTTAGCGAACCGCATCTTATCCGGCTGGAGCGAAGCAAGCGAATTAGAAAGCACTTCCGGTAGCATCGGAATCACTCTATCGGGCAGATAAACGCTGGTCGCTCTGTGTTTCGCTTCATTATCGAGCGGCGAACCTTTCTGAACGAAATATGAAACATCGGCAATATGAACGCCCAATTTCCAGTTGCCGTTAGGCAGTTTTTCCAGCGAAACGGCATCGTCGAAGTCCTTTGCATCAGCGGGGTCAATCGTGATGATAAGTTCATCGGTTAAATCAACCCGCGCGGCTTCTTTTGAAGCCCAGTCGTCTTCCAAGTTGATAAACTTTTTAACTTCATCTCGGACAGCGCGCAGTGTTTTTTCATCGAATTGTTCCGGCAAATCAAATTGCCGCATTATCATGAGCGTGTCAATTCCCGGAATACCGTGCTGACCAAGTACTTCGACAATCACCGCTTCGCCGTCGTTGTGCGGCGTGGGATACTTCACCATTTCGACAACGATTTTATCGCCTTCTCTTGCCGGAGTCGAAGCCGCATCGCCGATAGGAATCATCTTTTTGAATACCGAAGCGTCGACTTGAATGTATCCCCAGAGGTGTTTAATGCTGTAAGTCCCGACAAACCGGTTATATGCTCTTTCCAGAATTTCGGTAATTCGTCCTGTTACCGGATATTCTTTTTCGGTATCTGCAAAACGTTTTTTGGTACGGAATGGTTTGCCAAAATCGTCTTCGCCATCATCATTGCTGTAATCATCTTTCGGACGACGGGAAATTATCTCTACCGAAACGGTGTCGCCGGACGCTGCATCACGTGTCCAATGAGCGGGAATAAAAATATCGCTTTCGATGTCATCGTTCTGCGCGAACTGCGGACGCACAAAACCGATACCGGAAGGCCGCCGCTGAAATTTTCCGACAACGTTTTCTTTAGTGTTCGATTTTTCCTTTTTCCGTTTTGAAGACGGTTCTTCCGCTGACTTCTTTTCAGTATTAGAAGTTGAAGCGGGAAAAATTCGATGTTCAGCACCGTATTCAATTACGCCGTCTTTCGTCATATCTTTGAGCAGTTGCGTCAACTGACGGCGGTCGTCGCCTGTCAAGCCGAGGGCATTCAAAAGTGATTTCGGCTTCATCGGTTTGTATTTCGGCGACTCAACGAGTTGAAGCAATTCGCTGCGGACTTTTTCGTATTCAAAGGTCATTGTTTGTGATGAGGTAAGGGAAGGAAAGATCTATATCGTTTGACATCCCTAATTTTATAAGATATAACGGGATATGGTACATTGTCAAAAGCGTTAGCGGCGAAAAACATTTAGCCGATACTCCAGATGACAAGCCGCCTAACAACAAACCCTGACTCGAAAAATTTTTGCATCGCCAAACTCCTAAAAAACAAGGCGCAAATGCCTGTCGTTGCGTTTCTTTTACCTGAACTGCCTGAATCAACATTTTCTTATCCATTTTAACAATTAGCGGTGAGTGGTGAGTGGCGAGTAATAATAGCCGCCAAAATGAATTTTCTTCATTACGCCGTTCAACTTTTCAATAACCTGCTTCTGCAAAATGTTCGGTTCTTTATCCGGCGGAGACAAAACGCTATTTAACAATATCAACGTCGGCAAAACAATATAAACCTTGCCGCCGTTCTTACCGGTTCGGATAACGCCGATTTCCTCTGAAAGCATTTCTATGCTCGGTTGAGATACCTGCATTTCCTTCAACACCTGCGTTATAATTGCTTCCGGTTCGTTGAGAACTCCTTCCGAAGTATGAAAACACAAAACATCTTTACCGCTCTGCAAATGTTTGACAAGCAGCAGCCGAATCGTTTCGTTCATCTTGATTTGTCCGCTGGGCAAAATCACAAGTTGATACGAATCATCATATAGGTCATCTGTGAATACCGGCTGCGTTCTTGCAAGTTGACAGCGCAAATGATAACAGCCCGGTTTGTCATCAGTTCCCCAAATTCCGAGCGAAAAGTCCTCCGCCAAGAGAATTTTCGGTTCACGGAATTTCCGGTATTCTTCCGGCGAATCAAGGTTTTTCCAAACGGGATTTTCGTCCGCCTCCAGCGTATCCGTTTGAAGCAGATAAGCGAAGATGTTTTGCCAGAGCCGCCAGTTATCCGCATAATCGATGCAGACATCGCCGAAAACATTTTGGTCTCCGACGATAACGATTCGTCCTTTGCCATGCTGTTTCGCAAGTACCGCACCGAGCGGTCCTGTTCTTTCGTTTTCATCTTTCCGCCAGTTGCCGTAAAAGCCCATTGCGTTTGTTTCGCCGTAATCGCTTGTCTCCCATTGGTCTCCCCAACTGTTTTCGGAAGAGCGGACAACGGCAAATCGGTCATCGACACAGCCGCCGGTTTGAAAATGAATACGCCGAAGTCCTTTCGTGACAGGATGTTCCGTAAATCTCTCCAGAAGGAGCCAGCCGTTGCCGCTTCCAAATGCAAACGGCGGAATTTCGCAAAGCGTTTCAGTCGGTGCAGTGATACCGAATTCGTCAAGCAGCGGAGCAAGACGATAACTATGAAAATATGCGTTAGAATGGTCGGTAATGATAAAAAGCGAACCGCCGTTGTGAACGAAATCCGTGATTGCTTTGATTTCGGAAACATAAAACGGCGGACGTTCAGCCGAAACAAGATTGATAAAGAGAATGCGGCATTGCCGCAGTGTTTCGGCTGTTAAACGACCTTCGGTATGTGCAGCAATCTTGAGACCTTTGTGCTTCAGATAATCGA
>WRCR01000300.1 GCA_009783865.1 Planctomycetaceae bacterium
AAAACAGTTGTCCGCTGATGAGCAGGCGAGGATGGAGTACGACAAGCACGAGATGTGGCGTATGGACTACGCCGCTACGATGAGAAACGCAACCCGAAAAGGAATAGAAAAAGGTAAAATCGAAGGTAAAATCGAAGGTAAAATCGAAGGTAAAATCGACACCGCCCGCAATATGAAAGCGGAGGGCTGTAAAGTTGCGTTAATCGTAAAAGTAACCGGTCTATCCGAAGAGGACATCGAACGGTTATAGTACGATATGATAGCGAAAAAGAAGCCGGCAACGAGCGGAAATCTGCGATTTCCGTTTTACCGAAAGACGTTTTTTCGTGAAAGCGGGAAACAATAGTTTCCCGTAGAAGACCATTCGATTAAACGTAATCTTTTGCGTGGACATAGGCACCTTTAGTGCCTCTTCAGTGTCTTTAATACCCGTTCACATAACGGTTATTTCTGACAGGCATTGCCGGAGTCGGCGGCGCAACAAGCGGCATAGAATTCGACTCCGACGGAACGGTATATCTTGCATCGGACACCGGTTTAAATACTCTAACCGAAGAAGCACTCGCAGGAACAATACCCGAAGATGACGGTGATAAAGTCGTCTCAATACTCTTCGGTAAGACCGCCGGTGCATCCGGCTGCGGCGGTGCAACCGTCGGTTCGCCTCCCTGCGGCTGAACCGGCAGCGGCTCACCATACTGCGGCTGTCCAACTTCCGAACCTAACGAAGTGTAATACCCGCTTTGGAACTGCTGATAAGTTCCCCGACTGACTTCCTTCGGACGTGTGAAACCATAATTCATGTAATGACCGGCATCACGATGCCTCGCACGCCGTTTTGCATCGAAATATGCCTTTCCGGGCCACACGCCTTCGGTTAAACAAACATTGTTGTATTCCAAGAGCGAACCCTTGCGGTAATGCAGCGTCATAATCGCCAAGTTATAATCAATAATCGAGCGGTAATAATCCGTTTCGGCATCCGCTTTTCGTTTTTGCGCTTCAAGCAACTGGTCGAGCGTTGTCGTTCCTGCTTTGTAGGCGGCATCCACCGAACTAACTTCGGCATCGGCGGCAATCCGCTTCTGCAACATCGTTTTACTCTGCTGATACGTTTCGCTGATTTCACGGAAGGATTCCGTTAACTGGTGTGTCAATTCGAGTTCCTGTTCCTGTAAGACAGCCCGGCTCCTTGCCAGCCCAAGTTGAGCGTTGCGTACCGCCGCTAATTCTTTTCGCCAGCCGAAAGGCATCGAAGCATTCAAGCCCATTACCCAACCGGCATAATTACCGTCCGTCATTGAACCGAAAGCACTGCCGCCTTCGTGATGACGGGAGTTAATCCAATCATGACCGGAACCCGACCAGACATAACCGGCGTTGAAGTCCAGCCGCGGCATAAGAAAATTCTTCGAAGCAATCAGTTGCAGTTCTTTCGATTTGACATCCCATTTTTGTTTGCGGAGTTCCGGCGAGCGTACAAGTGCTTCACACATCACGCTTTGCCAATCCATCCGCAGCGGAGCAATAATCGGCTCATCGGTAGGACGAACCAAGCGTCCGTCTGTTGCACTCAAGCCGAGTATGTACCGCAGAACACTTTCGGTTTTGAAAAGGTTGCTTTGTGCGATTTCCGTTTGTCCGCGAAAGGTGAAATAGTTAGTTCTTGCCTGCGCTTCGTATTGAGCGCGTCCGCCGGTTGCACCATGCTTGTACATAGCGTAGGTTTGCGACCACGTTTGATGAGCGGAATCGCGTCCCGACTTAACCGATTCAAGATAATGATAAGCGTAATACAGGTTCCAGTATGCTTTTTCGACATCGGCAACAAGGTTGCGAGCCGCCATTTCAAAGTCGTTCAGAGCAGTATCGGTATTGATACGTGCAATCGCAACGCCGTTGTAAAAACCGGGGGTTGCCCCGGGACCGGCAATCCGATTGAACTGAATTCCATTGCCCTGCAATAAGGGGTGCGTAAAACCGGCTTCGAAATAGTTATCCCATCTCGACATTGGAAAACCGTAATCGACATCAGAGTACATTGCGCCATAGTTGACGTAGGTATTTCCGCCGGTTGCCATTGTTTTGTTGATTCCGACAGTCAATTCGCCGTAATCGTCCAAACTGCTCCAGGAGTTGCCGGAATATCTGCTGCGTAAACTGCTCATTTGAGGAGGTAAATCGCTTTTAACCCAGTTCGCACCGGCTTGCAGTTGTCCATCGAAAGCCGACAACGCTGCTTCGATACCGTATCTTGGGTCGCTTTCCGCTAATGCGGGGTCATAGACGGAACCAATGGAATGCGGGGCTGAAAGTAATGAGCCGGGAATACCGGAAACGCCGCCTTTGGAAAAGTTCACACCGTTCAGCGTTCTGATAACGCGGCTGTTTTTCAGGGCAATCTGCACGGCTTCTTCCAGCGTCAAATCCCAGAAATGTTCGGGGTTCGGATTATCCAAAGTCAGCGGTGCTTTGGCATAACAGACCTCTGGACTGGACGGCAAATCGACACTGGAATACTCGATTTGGGTCGCTTTGGTAATCATCTGTTTCTGATACTGTCCTTTTCCCGTCAGATAGAACGGCTGCTGCGGCTGACAACCGGTGATATAACCGAGCAGGACAGCAGCACTAATCAGTTGAACCGCAGAAATTGAATAAAGGCGACTCATATATTACTTCCTTGTAAAGTTCCGGCAGAAGCCGTTCTGCCGTTTGTATCCGCTATAACGGAACAATCCTTATTTCCTTTTTCGGCAGGAAAAAATTGATAACTTATTTTTCGCTGCCGTACCCTTTTAATCAAAAAAAGTACAAAATCCGGCATATGCCAAATCGTCCGAATCAGCCGAAAAGTTTAATTTATCGGAAAATTTTCTATATTTCACAGAAACGAATTAACCGGAAAAGTCCACTTAATCATTTCATTGCACGTAATTTTTCCAAATTAAACCGGTGAGTTCATCGGTATAGGAATTTCCGTTGAATGATAACGATTACCTGAATCTAAATCAAGAGCAAAAATTGGAAGAAGCCGGAGTACCGGCTAAATGTATTATCCGCCGACCAGCATTGCGGCGTACTGCGGGAATTGATTCGCTATTTGCAGCGTCTTCGCTCCTGCCTGAACGAGGATTTGCGCCCTCGTCAAGTTCGAACTCTCTACCGCAAAGTCAGCGTTGGAAATACTTGCCTCCGCTTCCGTCAATGCTTCCAGCGAGTTCTGCAAAGCATTTATTGTCGGGTCGATAGTACTTCTCTGGATTGCCCCAAGCCGCCCGCGCAGCACTGCGACCGAAAGTATCGCTTCGCCGACAATTCGGTCTGCTAATTTTGTGTTCGTCGTCAAGTCGGCATCTTGTCCGCTGCGGAGTTGGAACAAACGTCCCGTTGCCCCGCCGAGTTTCGCCGTATTTACACTGCCGATGCCGACACGAATCTGCTGATTAGTCGTCACCTCTGGTCCGATCTGGAAAGTCGCGCCGCCGCCGATGAGTGAAAATTTAATTTGGTCACCCGCCTTGACGATTTGGTCAAGCGTTATATCCAGTTTCAGCACGGAAGTGTCCAGTGACAAAGCCCGTCCATCCGCTTTCATTTTGATACCGTTCAGCGTGGCGAGCATATCCTTGCCGTAAGCGATATCAACGGTCTTGCCGGCTTCGTTGCGGACATAGAAATCGCCGGAAATCGTCCGCACCGTTACCCGCTGTGCGGAACCTTCCAACTCCGATTCAAAAACAAGCCGATGCGGGTCAGCATCCGCTGCACCGAGCAGTTTTGCTCCGCCGCGGTAGCCGGCATCGTAAATCCCGTTCTTCGTCAGCATATAATCATCTGCGGTTGTAACAAGACCGGTGCCGTCTCCGAGCAGTTCCGCCGTGAAAAGGTTCTTCGTGCCGGGACTGTTTTCGATAAGTCCTTTAACTTGCGCCGCTGTAATACCATCGCGGATGTAAACGGTGATTTCCCTTTTACCGGCATCGTATTCTGTGTACATATCATCCGTAGGATTAGTAAGCAGAACATAACGGAAACCGACGGCATTGAATTCGGGACCGGCATTTGTTGCCTTAATCCGCAAAGAAGCATTGATGCCGTTCACCGCAACGATACTGCCGTATGCTTTACCCGGAACAAGGTTTTCCCCATACGAATAGAATTCTATCGGGAAATAAGTGATATTATCGCAGTCATCTTTTTCCAAGGTCGGCTGCAAGAGTCCTTTTCCATATCCGTCATCGCATTCCTGCGTTTCAATTACATTTCCGCAGCTGTCGATAGTCCACGTTCTCAACAGATTGTCCAGACCGGCAGGACGAACCATTGAAACGCTGATGCCTCTCGTCTCTTCGGCTGTCAGCGAGTTCATGTAATTCACTAAGTCCCTTGACGTTGTAATTGAATTGCCGTATTGGTCGGTTGCCAGATGGACTATCATATAGCCGGGGTCTTCGTAATTCTGTCCCTGCAATCCGGTTACCATATTCATTTCCGTAACAGGATGTCCGTATTCATTGGAACTCTTGCGGAGGTTGTCCAGGCGAAAGTTGATAAGACCTGTTCCTGCCCCGGCACCTGTTCCCAATGTTTGGGCGGAAAACAAGTTGCGGTAAATCTCATCGTTGTTAATCGTGTTAATAACGTTTTGAGCGGTTATTTCGTTGTCATTTCCGCCGACATAGACCTCTAATACGCCGTTGTATCCGCCGGTGTTGCCGGTATTTCCGATTTCAATAAACGGTCCGGTACTGAAGACTGACCCGAAGGTTGCCGCACCGGGACCGGTGCTGCCGGTTTCCTGATTGAAACTGTAATCGTATTCTGCTCTGAACGGCGTACAATCGTTAATCGCCGCTACCGCTTCGGTTAATGAGATTGCATCGAGACCGGTATCGGCATCGCTGTTGACCGTAATGATAAGTTGTCTCGTATTTTCATCATAGACGGCTTTTACCCGCTCTGCCTGGTCTTTATCAAGTTTCGCAACAATTGAAACGTTATTGAGTGCCGTTCCGCCGTCTTTGCCGTAGACAATGAATTTACCGGTTTCCGCCGCAGTTCCCGAATCTGCCTGCACGATACTGCAATATGCCATTGCATTGGAAGTACCGGCTTTGTACTGAACATAACTGTCGTCCTTGGTATGATTGTTATCAAGCCGGATAAGACGTACAGCCATATTGTTGTATTCTTCTCCTGACTTTAACGCCGACACAATAAAACCGGCATTGGCATTCGCAGACAACAGACCGGCGGGCATATCACTAATTTTTTTCGGCTCAAACGTGATATACAGCGGTGAATTTGGACCGTCGGTCACGAATAGTATATCCGGCGAACCTTGCGGACCTAAAAACTGCAAAGATGTCTCTGCGTTGGGGTCTCCGTAATATGCCGCTTCGTCAAACAATGTC
>WRCR01000301.1 GCA_009783865.1 Planctomycetaceae bacterium
GCAGCGGTATCTGCGGCTTTTTCGGATTGAACTGTATGTTGCTGCGCTGTTTAGGATTCACAATTATTATTCACAGTTTATTGTTCACGAAAAGGTTATAACGGCAAGTATTTATGTTCTCAATGATTCAACCGGATGCAGCCGAGCGGCACGCAAAGCGGGAAAGATTCCCGACAATACGGCTATTAAAATTGCTCCGAACATTATCCAAAACACGGTTATTGGTTTAACGATAGTGGGTATTTCATAAAAGGAATATACCGTCGGGTCAAACACTTCGTGCTGCAAGACCCACGCTAACAGATCGGCAATTTCCTTGATGTAATGGATGAAAGTCAAGCCGAATATCAAGCCGAAACCTGTGCCGATAATTCCGAGAAGCAAACTGTAATACAGGAATATCTGCATGACTCCGATTCCGCTTGCGCCCAGCGATTTCAGGATGCCGATGTCTTTCGTCTTTTCGATGACTATCATATAAAATATCGCAAGGATGCCGAAACCGGCGACCGCAAAAATCAAGAATAAAAGCACGTTGAGAATCGCAACTTCGACAAAGACCGCCGCAAGCAGTGTTTCCTGAATGTCCCGCCAAGTATTGATTCGGTATAACTCCGCCGGAAATATCGTCTGAAGTTTATCCCGCAGTTCATTAAGTTTAACTCCCGGCTTCGCTTTTATTAGTATTTGCGATACCATCGGCTTGCCCGTCTCCGGCGAATACATTCCTCGAAGTTGCTGCAATTTTTCGATAGGAACGAACACAAGTCGGGAATCGTATTCCATCATCTTGCTTTCGTATAAATCAACGACAGTGAAACTATCGCTTTGCAGTTTGATTGGCATACTTGTTGTCGGGAAAGTCAGCATTACATCATCGCCCGGTACCAACGCCAACTTGTCGAGGATCTGTTTTTTGCCGCTCTTGGAATCAACACGTTCATATCGTGAATATGCCGAAAGCCCGATGCCGAGAATCGCACCGGTATGCTGTTCATTTGCGGGGTCAAACTTTTTAACGGGTTCGCTCGGCGCAGCCGCAAACGGGTCATACGGCAGCGCGTTTTCCTCTTGTATCTGCGGTGCAAGTGAATTTCCAGAAGAATTCAGTTGCTTTTGAAGGCGCAGTTGGTCTTCTTCCTGCTGTTTACGGAATTTTTCCTGTTCGGCAAAAACATTTTGGCGGTGATTCCAGCCGCTGTTTCCCATTTGAAAGCGGTGTACGCCTTTTCGTCCATTACCGCCTTCTCCGACAATATCATAGCCGTTATTTTTCAGTTTGAAGTCAACATTTTTTCGGTTTTCGGGGTGCTGTAAGTACTTCATGATGTCGCTTACTTTGCCCTGCGTTGCCGCATCGATACCGATAAGTTCAATCTCTCTGCTGATTGCTTCGGAACCGACATAAAAGGTTATCATTCCCGGCACGACAATAGTCGGTGTCATGTCTTCAATCATATCGCCGGCAACTTCCCGGATTTTTTTCATGTGCCAGTCCGCATCGGGAAAACCCTTTGTATCGGTTGACGAGAAGATAACGTCGGACAGTATTCCGTGAATTCTGTTTTCCATTTCGGAAGTGAAACCGAGCATTACGGCATTGACGATAATCATAACGGCAGTGCCGAGCATCACGCTGATGATGGACATCAGCGCAATGTATCTGGTTAATAGATACCGCCAGCAAAGAAGGAGTTTATACATAGTTTCGTAAAACGGGATAAGTCACAGTTAACTTTTACAGGCAACGTTTCGATAATATAATGAACGATAATAATAGAAAAAAGCGGAATATTGGGCAAGAGCAGTTTCTTTTGCTTGGAACGGTCAAAATTGCTCTTGCAAGATTACTCCGATTTTTGTAGGATACGCATCGAATTTTATTTTTATCGAGGATTTTCTGTCTTCTGAAACAATTATCTGGAACGGATTCCAATGGATATTGCCCGTAAAAAGAAGTTGCGCTGGATAGTCCGGCAGTCGATTACCGTTTTGGCTTACGCTATCATGAGCATAGCGGCGTTCTGGCTTGCTTTTGCTTTCCGTTATGATTTCGATTTCCATCGCCCTGAATTTCAACTGTTTTATCAAAGTATCTGGTGGGTTTTGATTCTGAAACTGGGCATATTTTATCTTCACGGACATTTTCACGGCTACGGCTTTTATGCGACCTTCCGCGACTTTTTTGTTTTAGCCAAAAGTTGTTTCATCGCTTCCGCTGCAATTTTTATTCTTTTTTCCTTCACCGATGTGAAATTATCAAGAACGGTTTCGGTTCTTGATTGTGTTTTCACGGTATTTATCATTGGAATGGTGCGGTTTGGATGGCGGTTTTTCCGTCAGGAAGTGCTGCCGCATTTTCGGAAGACAATTCAAAGAAGAACTTTGATAATCGGTGCCGGTCAACAGGGTGTCTTGCTTGCCGGTGAACTGGAAATGCACTCGGAATACGCCGTTGCTGGCTTCGTTTCAATTCACGAATGGGAAAAAGGACGTTTAATCGGACAGATACCGGTACTCGAACATATCGACAATCTGGAAAACGTTTTGCACAGCCGTAAAATCAAAGAAGTGTTAATTCTTTCCGGCGTTATTGCCGGAGATAAACTCCGCAAAGTTATCAGTACCTGTCAGAAATTGGATATCCGTTTGAGGATAGTTCCGCCTATGGAATCGCGGCTCGGAGGACAAACCGTTCCGATTCGGGAAATTGTCATAGAGGACTTACTCAAACGCGACCCCGTTGTTTTGGATGATTCCAGCATCGGAAAACTATTGTCGCAAAAGACCGTTCTTGTTACCGGCGCAGGCGGCAGTATCGGTTCGGAAATCTGCCGGCAGATTATTCGTTTCAATCCTGAAACGTTGCTGATACTCGGACGCGGTGAAAACCGCATTTTCTACTTGGAAAAAGAACTACACAAACTCGGCTTTCAAGGAAAACTCGCCCCGGTTATTGCGAACGTGACGAATGAGACCCGAATGGAGCAGGTATTCGCAATGTATCAACCAGAGGTAATTTTTCATGCTGCCGCTCACAAACATGTTCCTTTGATGGAAGCAAATATCGCCGAAGCGGTAGATAATAACATAAAGGGAACTAAGGTCGTTGCCGATTTAGCGGAGAAATATCACGCAAGTCATTTCGTTCTTGTTTCAACGGACAAAGCGGTTAATCCAACCAGCGTAATGGGGGCTACAAAACATTTAGCAGAACGTTATGTTCATTCGTTTTCAAGACGGTCGAAGACAAAATTTGTCGTCACGCGATTCGGAAATGTACTCGGTTCAGCAGGCAGTGTAGTGCCGGTGTTTCGACAGCAGATAAAAGCCGGCGGTCCCATCACGGTCACCGATTTCCGCATGACTCGATATTTTATGACAATACCGGAGGCATCACAGTTGGTCTTACAAGCAGCGGCGATTGGCGATGGCGGTGAAATCTTCGTCCTCGACATGGGCGAACCGGTGCGGATAGTCGATTTAGCAAAGGACTTAATCCGATTGAGCGGTCTGCCGGAAAATGCGATTGAGATTCATGAAATCGGAATGCGCCCCGGTGAAAAACTATACGAAGAATTGTATTTCGCTTCCGAAACGGCGATATGCACGTCGCACCCGAAACTCCGATGCGCAACACATCGCCGATTTGACAAAAACGTTGTCAACCAGCAAATCTCTGAAATACTCGAAATGCTGAATAGTGCGAACGACAACACATCAATTCAAATTCAGAACAAACTGCACGAATTGATAGAGGAATATCAAGACGATAGCGAACCGCAGCCGCAAAGTACCGAACCGCTGACCATCAAACTGTATAAAAGCGGGGCAGCGTAGTATTTTTTATCCGCCGCAGTTACAGTGGCAAGCCGGAACCGGTTTGCTTTCCATCAACTCGATGACCGCTCCGTCATTTTCAATGAACGCAAGACGGACACCGGGGCCTGCTGAAAACGGCTGACAAATCACGTTATAGCCCTTCACTGCGGCATCTAAATCGTCAACCTGAAAGGCGATGTGGTTCTTCGTCTGAATGTCTTTGTGCATCGGCGAATTATCTTCAAAGAACAGCCATTCGATTTGGTGAGGGTCGGCATCCGGCGGAGTAACGGAAACGCCGAGGGGTTCGATAAAATTCATATTCGGTTTTTTAGCGGAAACCGGAACGCCGTAATGTAAGAATTGCATGGGTGGTACAAAAGGTAAAAGGAATAGGAAAAATGAAAACGGGGTTGGTCGTCTGTATTGGTGTGACAAATTCCCGTCACCCCCGCGAAGGCGGGGGTCTAGAGAATGAATAGAACCCTTTACGTTTAGATTCCCGCCTTCGCGGGAATGACGAAAGCAAATTCCAGTAGTCCACACCAATTCCTGATATGCTCCAGGAAAAACTTGAATTACGCCTTCGCTTTGGGATTGTGCAGCCGCAGTCCGTTGCCGGAATGCCAACTGGCATATTCGGTAACGATTGTGCCGTTGGGACCTCCCATCATGAAATGCCAGTCGCCGAGGGCAGTTAGAACATCTTCGCCTTTTCCAAAGCCGGTTTGCGTGGTTAGTTCTTTCCACTTGAAACAGGAAATTGCGTTATCGTCCATTTGTGATTTCGGCAGTACAACACCGGGCGGCATCGGGTCGTCTTTTTTCCCGCCTTTTCCGAAGTTGTAAATGCTGCCGTGGCGGACTTGCCAGTATTCGTGTTTTGCCGGTTTACCGTCCGCAGCAACATGGGAGTGTTCCGGTATCATCTGAAACGGCAGGAGATAAATTTCGTGACCGAAATAGTTATGTTCCTTGTCGTTGACCCAGAAGATTCCGCCCATTCCGACATTGGCAAAATCGCCGAGAGCGAAGTCCGCTACCCAAAAGCGTTCATCATCTACAACATTCGCAAGCGAGTAGTTGTGAAACTTGAATAACTCGCGGAATGCTTGTTTTCCGGCTTCGGCATCGAATTTGCCGTCTTTGTAGAAGAAGGAATTGTCATAACGTTTCATAGTTGGCATTGCCTTTCCTGACGGTTGATTTCTTCTAGTCCGCACTTGTGCTGAAAGGGTGGAAGGAAACGAAAAAGCGGCGAGAGCGGCAAGAGCCGTTCCGCCGACGACATTTGTGAACCAATTACGGCGATTCATAGTAACCTTTCAAAAAATTAGGGGAAACATCAAATAAACAGAATTCATTCTACCGAAAATGAAAAAAGAAATCAAGCGGTAAAGTTTTTTGTTACCGGCGGGGGTATCCTGCTCATTTATCCGAGGGGCGTATGCCCCCCGCTCTTACTCTCGCGCTTGTATTCCCCGCATCATTATCCAATCAAGCGGAGTATCACGATACGGCTGTTCTGCGTCCGGCGGGTCATCAAAGTTGCCGTCGATAATCGCTTCAGCAACTTCAACGGCTGTCTCAA
>WRCR01000302.1 GCA_009783865.1 Planctomycetaceae bacterium
AGCAATTTTTTCACGGTCGAAACATCCAAGAAACGGCGGCGGAATGATTTTGTCGAAGATTCTCGCTTTGCCGATGGTTAACACAAGTTGTGTCAACATATCGCAAATGTCGGTTTGCGCTGCTTTTGCTTCTGCCCAGAGAAAGTAATTTTCGATGAGATTTCGATTCGGACTCTTCACGACGAAGTCGATTTTTTCGATGATTTCTGTGCAATCATATTTGCCGAAGAAATCTTGTTCGACTTTGTTTTTTAACTCTTCTTCTTGGATTTTGGCGTATTTCATTTGAACTAGTGAAAGCCGGAGTACCGGCTAAATAATCACCGATTATCACCGGCGGCTTATATTATCAACAAAACCGGTCTTCAATTTCCTTTATCTGCCGGAAAAGTTCCTCGACCGGCGGTATGAATCCCAAGTTGCAATCGCCTTCAAAGTTAACCTGCAATTCTTCCAACTCTTCCTTTATATTGAGAATAGCGGTCTCTGTCAGACGTTCTATGAACCCGATTCCGTTGAGATGGTCGGTCTCATGCTGCACAATCTTCGCCGGAAAACCCGACCATTGAAACCGCTGTACCTCACCGTTCAAGTCGATGCCTTCAATGTCAACGTACTCGGAACGCAGCACATCGGCGCGTATCCCGGGAAAACTCAAACAGCCCTCGTCGTCCGTTGTTTTGCCCTTCTTTTTCAAAATGACCGGATTGATGAAAACTCGCTCTTCTTCTTTCTTTTCACTATCGCCGGTCGAATTCATCACAAACATCTGCAAAGGCAGTCCAACTTGATTAGCGGCAAGTCCGACACCTTCGTCGCTGTACATCGCTTCAAACATCTCGGCAGCGATGTCCCTGAGTTCCTTATTGATTTTTTGTATCGGCTTGCATCTGTACTTCAATATCGGATGCGGATATGTTAAAACCTTCACGTCTTCTCCTTGCTTAACTTTTGCGTCCTGTTTTTTCCTCTGCCATTTCTTTGATTGATTTCAAGTCGAGTTTTCCGGTTCCCAAAAGCGGCAGCGAATCTACCTGATAAAATTCCGACGGAGAAGGAATCCAAAGATTCGGCAGTCCCGCATTTTGAAGCAGCCGGCATATCTCTTCCGGCGTAATGGAAATCTCTCTGTGCAGCACAACAAGTTTCTCGCCTTTCTTTTCTTCCGGCACCGCCGAAACCGCTGCAAGTATTTCGTTGCTCTCGGTATCCGTCTCTGAAACGTTAGCGGCAGCACTGCGGACGATTTTTTCAATTTCTTCTTCAACAAGGATGTGCGGTACCATTTCGCCGCCGATTTTGGAAATCCGGCTCAACCGACCTGTTATCCATATAAAACCGTCTTTATCAACCGTAGCAATATCGCCTGTAGAATACCAGCCGTCTTTCAAAACAGCGGCGGTTTTTTCAGGGTCATTGTAATAACCCTTCATAACGCTGGGACCTTTTACTTCCAGCATGCCCGGCGTATCAATCGGCAGCACTTCGCCCGTTTCGGGGTCTGTTATTCTAACGGAAAGATTAAACAGCGGACGACCGATGCTTCCTTCCCGCAGAAAATCCTGATAATCCGTCCGTTTCGCTTTCGGACCGCCGACGGAAACTACCGGCGAAAGTTCCGTCGTGCCATATCCTTCAGTAGGACGAATACCGAATTTTTGTTCCCACGCATCAATCAAATCAAGCGGCAGTTTTTCTGCACCGCAGATGATAGTGTCCATCGATTCAAACTCTTCTTCACTGCATCGGCGGAGATAACCGCGCAAAAAGGTCGGCGTTGTCGGCATGGCAGTACAGCAGTATTTCTGCACCATTTCGCCGACTTTTTTCGGGTCAAGCGGATTAAAATGAAACACGGACGACAATTCCTTCGTTGCCGGAAGCCAAATCGTTGTCGTGAAACCGAAAGAATGAAAAAACGGCAGCGCACCGAGAAGTATGTCCTCTGGAATCAGCGCAAGCCGTTCACTGAAACCGGCAACATTCGCTGCTATGCACCGCTGCGTTATTGCCGCACCTTTCGGCGTGCCGGTAGAACCCGATGTGAAAAAAATTGTCAGTATATCGTCTTGCTGAATCTTCGTTAAACCGATTACCCGTTCATAAATTGAAACCGGCGTGATATAACCGTCAATGAAGCCGATGATTTTATCCAGCAGCGTAATGCCTTTTCCGAGGTCTTCCAACACAAGAAATTCTGCGTCGAGTTTGACGTTTTTGAATTTCTCCTGCTCCAATACTTTTCGGCTGGTGATGACATGTTTAATACCGGCATTTTTAGTGCAGTAGTCAATCGTGTCAACTCCGAAAGTATAGTTCAGATTGACGCTGGTTCTTCTGTCCAGCGCAAGAGCAAGGTTCACGATAGCACCATAGACGGAAGTCGGCATCAGCACACCGACATTTTGTTCGTCCGTTCCCAGATACCGCCGCAGAAGACGACGAAAAATAATCGAGAGCAACAGCGTCTTTCCGCCGGTAACCTGCATACCGGTGGAGTCGGCGAACTTCATTTTGTTCCGGCATTTCCGGCACGCACGCAGTGCCTGCCGAATCGGAACGAGATATTCTTCATTATTTGGTTTCATATTCCGTTCTCCATTCAAAACTTCCTGAATTAACCTTTGGACGTATCAACTATCGTTGCGGAACGGTTTCGACGAAGTCCAGCGTTTTGAACTTCTTGGAATCCCGCAGTTTTGTTTTTCCTTCTTCGGTTAAGGCGGGATTGCTTTTCAACGCCAGCCGTTCAATTTTCGGAGCGGTCAGCAGTATATCAACACCGGCATCGCTGATGTTAGTCGATTGCAGCGTTAAATCCCTGAGTTGCGGCAGTTTAACAATGGACTCCAACGCTTTATCGGAAACCGGCACTTCGACAATTTCGAGCAATTCCAAGTTCTTCAAATAAACGAGATTTATCATACCCGCGTCGGAAAGCGAAGGAAGTTCCCGCAGATAAAGCCGTTTCAGAGCAGGCAACTCGCGGAACACTTCCATTCCTTTATCATTCAAAGCGGGCAAGTCACGGAGCGTCAGCCGGACCAGCGGTGCCATACCTTTCAATGCTAAAAGTCCGTCCGAACCAAATTGCCCGCAGCGGAAAATAATCAGGTTCTGAAGTTTTTCAAACTGCTTTATGGACTTGCCTGCGTCATCGGAAATGTTGAAATCATGTATTTCCAGCGTATCAAGATTCTTGGCTACAGTTAAGGATTCCAAGCCGGAATCATCAATCGCTACGCTCATGTGTTTAACGCTGACAAGAGCAGGCATCTTAGCGATATAGTTCAACCCGCTGTTTCCAATCTGCATATTGCCGCGGACATCGATTGCTTTAATCTTCGGGTGTTTTGCAAGGTCTATCATTGCGAAATCGCTAAAATTACAATAAATGGCTGAGAGCGTTTCCAGATTTGCAAGTTTCACGATTTCTTTTATTGCGTCATCGGTGAGCAAAGTATTGGACGAAAGGTCAAGCGAAGTCAGTTCGGGAAACTGCGATACTATCTTTGCAACACCCGCATTGGTCAAATTAGAATTCGCTAATTTGAGCGTCTTAAGTTTTTTCAGCGGTGCCAGTTTTTCAACGTGCTTATCATTCAAATCACGGAAGTCGGCAATCTCCAGTGTTTCCAAGTCGGACTGCTTCGTGAATAAATCGAAGGATTCATCCGTCAACTTGTCCGAACTAATAGTAATACGTCTGATGGTGCCGGCTGGAGTTGAAACCGTATTGCCGCCGAGGTCAGCAATCAGTTGTACAACCTGCTTTGCTTCTTCCGTGACCGGTTCGGCTTTCTCTTCTGCCTTTCCGTCTGATTTTTTTTCTACCGGACTTGTTTCAGGCGCGCCGGTGTCCGGTTTCTTTTCAACTGCGCCGGTTCCGCTCTGCGGCGGTGAACAACTTTTCTCACAGCAACCGCTAAAACAAACTGTAATACAAACAGCGGCGGCTAATAACGAAACGAAAAACGAGGTACGAATCATTTGGAACTCCATTAGGAAAGCGTATGAAAATTTTTGGTAAATTACTTGTTAATTGACTCTTCACGGGCTAGACCTGCTGCACCGATAAAACCGGCATCGGCTCCGAGCATCGCAAAGTCGATAAGGAGACAGCGAATTTCCGGCGTAGGAAACGTTCTGCTGTCAACGGAATCACGTACCTTCTTGAGGAAACGCTGTCCGACAGGATGGTTTTTGCCGCCGAAGGTCATTGCACCGCCCAATACAACAAAAGCGGGGTCAACGGTATTGCAAATCGAAATGATACCCTGCGCAAGATATACTGCGGTGTCGTCAATGATTTCGAGAGCAAGTGCGTCATTATTTTCGGCTTCTTGAAAGACGATTTTGGCGATGCCGCCCAATTTCGTTTCAGGATTGATTCTGCCCCGCAGCGAAGATTCCCGAATACCGGTTAGATGTATAGTTCGTCGTGCAACACCGGAAGCACTGCAATATGCTTCGAGGTGTCCGCGCTGTCCGCAGCCGCAAATCAAGGCGTTGTCGGAACCGTCGATGAGAAGGTGACCGCATTCACCGCCGTATCCTGTTGCGCCGTCAATGGAACGTCCTTCGATGATGATGCCGCAGCCGATGCCGGTTCCAAGCGTCAACAGAGCCATGCTTGATTGACCGCTCGCGCTGCCAACCCAATATTCACCGTATGCGGCAGCATTGGCATCGTTGCAAAACGTTGCGGGCAGACCGGATTCTTTTGTGAACTCATCGCAGACGGCGAAGTCCTTCCAACTGTGAAGATTCGGCGGTTGACGCAGACGGCGGGTCTTCATATCCATAGTACCCGGGATACCGATACCGACACCGAGACAATCGCTTTTCTTGATTTTGAGTCGGCTAATCAAATCGTGTATAACGCCGGAAATTTGATTGACAGCCGTTTGCGGATGCGGTTCGGTTCTGATTGAAAGGAAACTTCGGGGCAGTCCGTCGTCGTTCACTTCTCCGGTGTTAATGGAGCGTCCGAAGTCATCGACGATGCCTATTTTTATGCTTGTACCGCCGACATCGACACCGGCGAAGAAAGGGGCTTTGCCTTCTTCTGGAGAGAGTAATAATCGTTCTGATGACATAATAGTAATATCCTTATACAATCATGCGGAATAAAATTAGACCGGAATGTTGCCCGTCAATGTGATGAGCATCCGGCATTGTACCATAATTTTTCGGGAAAAAATAGGGCAAAAAAAATAAAATCAGAGTATTGCTTGCACGGCTAAAGTAAATATGGTCAACGCTTTCGTTTAACTATTCTCTTTTTTCTTTCGTATCAAACATCTGCCGAATTTCCGTTTGCCGTCTTTGTAAGGAACATATTCTTTATCAGAAACGTATTCATATCCCAACTCTAAAATCCCTTTGAGTATCGGATAAACGGAA
>WRCR01000303.1 GCA_009783865.1 Planctomycetaceae bacterium
AGCGGTGTAAATACAAGCGGTTCATCCTCTTGAAATTCAGGAACATCTTCGGGCTTCGTTTGTTTCGACAAAAGGTTTCCGGTGTTATGCCGAATAGAAGACGAAGTATCGCGCCGGAGATAAGCGGCGTTCTTTCGCGGTATTTCCAAATTGTCATGCGGCAGGATACCGTTCACGAAACCGCTCGGCTCGGTAAATTGCGGCGTGATTTTCATTAAGGCATCTTCAAAATAACTAGCGGCATAAATGTTTCCGTTGAGCATAGCCGCGCTGCGGACTCCTTTGAAGCCGACCGGAATACGCATCTTCATCGGCAGCGTTGTGTCGGTTTTTTTCTGAACGGAAGTGTATCCGGCGAAATAATCCAGCATTGCCGTGAATTGCGGAAGGTCAATTAACACTGCATCGCAACTGCCCGCAGCCGCAACAACAAGAAAGCGGTTGTCGTCCGAAACTGATATATTCCAAGGATTTGCGGTTCCGATAACATAATCATCAAGCCGAAAAGGAGTTATCACTTTCCGCTGTTTAACATCAACAGCATACAAAATGTTTTCATTCATCCAGCCGCCGGTGACACTGTTCGGCATGTGTTGGAAATGTCCGATATGTCCAGTGATAAAAACGTATTTATCGAAAAGAAGTATGTCCCGCAGATTCATTGCGCCGACATCAAGCCGAAGAAATTCCGTTTCATTCGTTTCGGTGTCGATAAACCGAAGGCGAGAGGAAATATGCATTTCAAGCGATGAGTCCTCCGGCAAATGATTTGCAGCGATGAGTGTTTTACCGTCCGGCGTTATTGTCAGAGCAATCGGTTCACGACCGGCAGGAATACGCCGTGTTTCTTTGAGGTTTCCTTCGATGTTTTCGATAACGGAGAGCGTTCCGTCAAATCGGTTAGCGGCGTAATATTTGACAGTGCCGTCAGCATTGCGGCTGTCAGCAGCATCAAACGGCGAATGTCCCACATTGACAACGGCGGTTATTTTGAAGGTGTTTTTGTTGCAGAGCAATAAGCGTCCGTCTGCACCGCCGCCGACAACGGCAAGAATCTTTTTATCGGAAGAGAGCCGCATTTTTTCCGGTACAAACGGCAGTTGCAGATATTGCGGCGCACTCTTGCCGTCAAGCGGAATTCTTGCAATACGCTGCGATTCCCTTTCGAGAACGTAAAGTACTTCGGCGTTCTTGTCGGCAATCACGGAAACCGGTCCGAGAATGTCCGCCGCAAAAACGTTTGCAGTAACCAGAAACGATAATTGAAATAACAGGAACCGGTACATAATAGTTCTTTCTTTGGACGTGCCTTCCTTTTGACGCGATACATCAGCCGTTTATTTTAGCAAAACCGTTATTATTGATAAATACCGCTGTCGATTCATAAAATTTTTCCTACATTTTTTCAAATTTCTCTCAACTTTGCAATTACAAAAAGTAAGTTTACGTTGAATTGATTTATTAAATCTTTTTTGCGTTCCAGACATGAAACACTGCACAGTTATCATTATATTACAGATTGCCGTCTTCGGCTGCTTTATGCTTTCCGGTTTTAATGCGGCGGCTGACGATGCCTTATACGGTTATACTTCGCAAACGCATCGCTGGTATGATGCCGCGCGGCATCGGACGGTTCCGGCACGGATTTATATTCCGCAAACTGCTGCCGAAAAGCAGTTTCCGGTCATCGTGTTTTCGCACGGCATCGGCGGTTCAATCGACTGCTGTTCTTATCTTGCAAGAGCGTGGACTTCACGGGGCTTCGTCTGTCTTTTCGTGCAGCATCCCGGCAGCGATGAAAACATCTGGAAAGGCAAAGTACGGATACTTAACGAAATCAAAAAATCATACGAGCGAAACAAAAATTGCAGAACCCGCGCCGAGGACTTGCGGTTCGCTTTGGATACTCTTCAGCAGTTAGCCGAAAGAGATGACGACTTCGGGAAAAAGATTGACTTCACGCAAATCGGTGTCGGCGGTTATGACCTCGGTGCTTTAACTTCGCTTCTCGTAGCGGGGCAACTTCCGCCGGACTACGGCACGTCTCTTCACGACCCGCGATTCACAGCGGCATTGGCAATGAGCCCGCCGGTTCGTCGGATGAATGTCGGCTACAAAACAATTTATAAAGATGTAGCGATGCCGGTGTTGTTTATAACCGGCACTAAAGATGACAGCGTTGTCGGAACGACGCAAGCAGTTCATCGGCGTATTCCGTTTGATTCAATGACCGACAATGACCGCTGGCTGATAACGCTGAACGGTGCTGACCATCGGATTTACGGAGGAAGAATTTTTTCTTTAACCGCTAACAACGATGAAGTATTTCAGGCGGCAATCGTCCGCGCTTCAACAAACTTCTGGAAAGCGGTCTTGCAGGAAGACGAAAAAGCATTATCCGTAATGCACAGCAGCGGCTTGAATTCATTAGTCCGCATAGCAAAAGTTGAACGCAGAATTAACTCTCTTAGCGTAAAAAATGAACCTGATACGCAGGAAGAAGCAAAAGAACAGCAGGCGGAACAGCAAAATGAACTGCCGGCTTTTCCGATTTCACACTATTATCGGTCTATCGAGGAGAGGGTGAATAACGAGATTTCCACTTTTTCGAGATAAAGACCTGTGTTTTTCCGTTTTCGGTGTATATCATTTTCGCAGCGGTGTTCTTTTGCGAGTCAATCAGTGCGATTCCTTTCTCGGCTCCGAGAACGGAAATTGCCGATGCAAGAGCGTCGGCTTCCATTGCAGTCGGAGCGGTAACGTAAACCAGCGGCGAGTTTATTAGTCCGATACCGGTCTTCGGATTGACAATATGCGAATAGCGGATGCCGTCAATTTCCACGAATTTTTCGGTGCTGCCGGAACCCGCTATGGCAATGTTTTCGAGTTGAAGGAGTTCTTCTCCTGCTCCGATTTTCCAGCCGTCTGGCGGAGCAGTTCCGACCCGAATGTCGCCGCCTGCATCGACCAGTATCCGTGAAACACCGTGTTTCAACGCTGTTTCGATTGCTTTGTCAACGGCGTATCCTTTTGCGATACCGCCGAAGTCCAGCCGCATATCGGGTTTCTCCAAAGAAAGCGTTTTGCTGCTTTCGTCCAAGTCCCAAAGAGACAAACCGACCAGAGAACGCCGCTGTTCCAGAAGTGAGGGTGTCGGCAATGTGTTTTGATGTTTTGCCCTCCGCCAGAGACGCACCAGTGGACCTACCGAAATGTCGAAGGCACCGTCCGACAATTCACCGATGCGTTTCGATTCTTTCAAGACGGCGAACATGTCTTCGGAAACGGAAAGCGATACGGCGCGGTTCTCACTTTCCCAAAGTTCGGTTGAGCGGGAACAGAGTTGCATTATTTCACTGTCGGAATCGTAATCGCTGAACACTTGGTTGAGTTCCGAAAATTGAGCGAAAATTGCTTCGGCGGTACTTTCCGCTTTATCTTTTGTTTCGTTTGTTTCGAGATAAAAGACGAGACGGACGAGGGTTCCCATTTCGCTGCGTTCAAATTCAAACCGCTGAAATTGCGGCGTTTCCGCAGAGAAACAAAAAACTGGAATGAAAAAAGTTAGGACAACAAATAATCGCGTCATGGTATTGTATCTTTCAGAATTGCGGTATGCAAGTAGAAAATATGTGTAATTATACATTATCGTTAAATATCGTTTCGTAGTCCCTTGCCCCATGAAGGACTCGCAGGATTTGCAGCATATCGTCTTTGGAACGATAGAATATCAAGTGGTTTGGAAACCTATAAACTCGCAAATCGTTCTCAGCGTTTGTTTCAATGCAGAGCAATAAACTCATGATTGTTTCCCGGTTTTTCGAGCGGCTTTTATTTTTTCCCGTTTTCGGAGAAATTCGTTCCAGTATTCCGGTATCAATGGAATCCACTGGTCGCTATCAAGGGCTTTTTGGATTTCGCGTTCATAGTACGCCGTTATTTTCCGTTCGCGTTCTTCTTCGGTTAGTTCCGCTTCGGCATTTTGCTCAGGAACACTCGGCGGGGATTGTGTTGACATTTTTTCCTCTATTCAAAACGGTTTTTGTACTCCAACATTGCAATTATACACTAAATTATTTAATTCGCAAATTGTCATTTTTTCCTTCCCTCTTGACATTACCGCAGATATAGGCGATAGTTAAGCGCGCTTCCTGCAATTATAAGGCAGCGTTTTGGTTAAGTAAAAGAGTAAGAGAGTGAAAGGAAAATTATCATGCCGCAAGAACGCAACATCAACCGCCGTCAATATCTGGGAACACTGGGACTCGCTTCAGCAGTTGGTCTTGCCGGTAATGCCTTTGCAGAAACATCGATGTCAGTTCACGGCGGTGCGTCTTACGAGACGGAAATCCTCGTCTGCGGCGGCGGTCCCGCCGGTTTTGCTGCCGCAACAAATGCAGCCCGGCTCGGACGGAAAGTCCTGCTGCTTGAACGCTACGGACGCTTGGGCGGAATGGGCATTCACGCCCGCGTTTTTCCATTGCTCGGCAGCGCAGCAAGTCCTTTCGTAAAAGAAGTTCATAAAAAAACCGGCGGCACCGCTTTCGATTTGGAACGCCTCGATTTGATATACGCCGACATGCTAGAAGAAGCCGATGCAGCGTTTTTTCTGCACGTCTGGGCAACCGAACCGCTCATGGAAGGTTCAAGAATCGTAGGTGTCAAAGCAATTTCCAAAGAAGGTCCGCTGACAATCCGTGCCAAGTTGGTCATCGATGCAACCGGCGACGGCGATATTGCCGTTCAAGCAGGCGCGCCCTTTGAAATGGGACGGGAAAAAGACGGTCTAGTACAGCCGATGTCGATAATGTTCACCATTCGGGGCTTGCACGACAACGCTCAAACTTGCGGCAGTGAAGAACAAGCCCGTCAGCGGAGAATCGGAGACGAAACATGGGAAGATGTCGTCACAAGAGCGCAAAAGAACGGCGAACTTCCTCCAACTGTCGGTGTCGTCAGAACTTATCAAATGAAACGCAAGGGTGCTATGATAGTTAACGCAACGCAAATCAATCGGGTGAGCGGAACGAAAGTCGCTGACTTAACGAAAGCCGAACTTGAATGCAGGCGGCAAGCGTTCAAGATTGTTGACTTTATGAAAAAGTATCTACCGGGCTATGAAGACGCTTACATTACCAACATGCCAGCCGTGATTGGAGTTCGGGAAACCCGCCGCATTACCGGTCTTGACCGGTTAGTGCGTGAAGACCTTATTTCAGGACGAAAATGGGACAACGCTATTGTGCGAGGTGCAACTTTCGTCATTGACATCCACAATCCCGACGGCAGCGGACAAGCGGAGAATCAAACGCAACAGGAAGTGCAGGGAACGGCAGCCCGCGTTCAGCCGTATGATATTCCATTGACGTGTATGATTCCGCAGAAGGTCGAAGGACT
>WRCR01000304.1 GCA_009783865.1 Planctomycetaceae bacterium
AATAACCTTGCCGCTCTTCAACAATTGCGGAACAATACGGGAAATAGTATTCGACGGTATGGCAAAACCGATGCCGTCACTTCCGCCGCCCCGGCTTGCAATCGCAGTGTTTATGCCTATCATTCGCCCTTGCGAATCCAGCAAAGCACCGCCGGAATTGCCGGGGTTGATTGCCGCATCAATCTGAATAACGCCTTTAATCGACCTGCCTTCCAACTTGCTCGGTATAGAACGATTCAAACTGGAAATCAAGCCGCTCGTGTAGGTTCGTTCCAATCCGTAAGGATTGCCGATGGCGAAAACCTTTTGCCCGACCAAGAGTTCGGCAGAATTGCCGAAGACCGCCGGAAACAGCGTATCCGCCGGTGCTTCTATTTGAAGGACGGCTAAATCCGTGATGCGGTCTTCGCCTACCAGTTTTGCCGGATAGGATTCTCCGTCGTAAAGTGTCACGGTGATTGAGTCAACTTTGCTGACGACATGCAAATTCGTCAGAATGTGTCCTTCTTTGTCGAGTACGACACCGCTGCCTGCGCCGGGTTCATCAAATTCGCCGAGCAGAAACATATTGTAAGTCGTTCTTGTATCGACATTTACGACACTTTTGTTGCAGCGTTCATAGATTTGAATCGAACTTCGCTCATCGGGTGTCAACTCGCTGTATCGTTTGACGAAGAGGGGACTTTCGTCGGGTCGGGGCAGCATAGAGCGGTTTTCCGGTATCGGCACTGTACGCTGTCCTTGCTGGAGCGGCGGGAATTGGGCACTGGTTGTGCTTTCCTTTGAGAAAAACACATAGAGCAAAAGGGTCGCACAGAGAAATCCGAACAGCCACGCAAAGATAATGGAAACAGGCGGTATTTTCATTGTCGGTGTTAATTTAGGTAAATTGTTTATGCGGAAATTATGTAATACATCATGTTAGTACGCAGCGAAATTCATTTTGTTAGGGTAATTTTTCCAAAAATGTGGAAAAAAATCAACCGTTTGGCGTGTGGTTCGTAGAACCCCCGCTGCACATGTGGTACAATACCATTCATGCAACTGACAATCAACAGCGAAGTAAAAGAATTGCCGGACAATCTCACGGTACAGGAACTTCTTGCGCACCTCGACCTAACCGGTAAGTTCACGGCGGTGGAACTCAATCTCGAAATTGTTTCGTTCAGAACCTACGCTCAAACCGTCTTGAAAGACGGTGATTCCCTCGAAATTGTAACGCTAGTCGGCGGGGGCTAACATGCCGAAACAGCAAACCCTTTTCGACGGCAAATCGGACGGCGGAAACGAAAAACGCCCTTCGAGAACTTCACGGAAAAAAACCAACTTCTCCGAAGTGCAGATTCCGCCTTGGGAATTGGACGATTTGGCAAATCAAAAAACCGCTCAAGTTGTTTTTCCAACCGGCTATGATGCAGTACTCGATTATCTGATTCCATCCGACTTGATACCCAAACTGCAAGGAGGTATGAGAGTCATGGTCTCACTCGGACGCGGCAACAAACCTGCGTTAGGATACTGCATCAGCACCGGAACTTACACTGACTTGCAAGACACTTCTCGGAACAATACCGGAAAAAGCGGCATAAAATTGAAGTTTATCAACTCGGTTGTTGACGAAAATTCACTTCTCGACGAACATTTACTTTCGCTGGCGCGCTGGATTTCGATTCATTATCTTTGTCCGCTGGGACAAGTTCTCGAAGCAATGCTGCCGGCAGGAGTGCGCAGTGCAGCCGGTACGCGGTTGACAACGGTACTCTATCCCGCAGAAGATGTCGAACAGCGTCTTGCCGTTTTGAAAGAAACACCGCCGCCGGAAGAAAAAACAAGACGGAGGAACAGCGGATTTTTAACCGCAGTACAAACGAATGTACTCGATGTGCTCCGCAAGAGCGGTGAAGCACTGACTTCAATGGAATTGCAGCGTGCCGCAAAATGTTCCGCCGCTCCGATTGATTTATTGAAACGTCTCGGTTTAATCAGAGCGAAGACAATCCGCAGGTCGCGTCCGCTGGAAGAAGACCTTGTCGTTGAGAAAACCGCTCCGCTGCCGTTAAATCCCGAACAAAAACGCTGTCTGACGAAAATAACCGAAGCGATTAAGCAACGCCGTCATGAAACGTTTCTGCTTCACGGAGTCACCGGCAGCGGAAAGACCGAGGTCTATATTCAGGCAATAGACGAAGTTGTCAAGCAGGGTCGGCAGGCAATCGTTCTCGTACCGGAGATTTCGCTGACACCGCAAACGGTCAGCCGATTCAAGAGCCGCTTCCCGAGAGTTGCGGTTCTTCATTCGCACATGAACGATGCTATGCGGCATCGTGAATGGTCGAACATCATCAGCGGCGAAGTGCAGGTCGTTGTCGGTGCGCGCAGTGCCGTCTTTGCTCCGCTGCCGAAAATCGGGCTGATTGTGATAGACGAAGAACATGAAAATTCGTTCAAGCAGGATACCGCTCCGCGTTATCATGCAAGGGATGTTGCCCGCAAGCGTGCCGAAAATGCTTCGATTCCGCTGATACTCGGTTCGGCAACGCCGTCATTGGAAAGTTGGTATGCCGCAGTTGAGACAACAAATTCGGTGCAGAAATCCACGCTGCTGTCGATGGAACATCGGGTAAATAAGTTGACGCTGCCGGAAGTTCAGATTGTCGATTTACGGGAAGAAGTTAAAAACCGGTTGACTCGCGGAGCAATACATCGGCAACTTCACTCGGCAATTTATGAAACGCTTCAAGACGGCGGACAAGTAATTCTGCTGTTAAACCGGCGCGGGTTTTCAACACATATTCAATGTCCGGTTTGCGGCGAAGTTGTCCGCTGTCAAAACTGCGATGTTTCGCTAACGCATCATCGGGTTGCGGAGATTGCGCTTTGCCATTATTGCGATTATCAGATACCGGCACCGGATTGCTGTCCGAAGTGCGGTTTCAACGGTATCCGCTACGGCGGGTTTGGAACGCAGAAACTTGAAGCGGAGATTCGGGCAAGGTTTCCCGAAGCGTCGGTTTTGCGGATGGATACCGATGTAATGCAAGGTGCGAATGCGCATGAAAGAGCATTGACGCAGTTCCGTGAAGGCAAAGTGCAGATACTTCTTGGAACGCAGATGATAGCGAAAGGGCTTGATTTCCCGAATGTTACGCTGGTCGGCATAGTCAATGCGGATACTTCGCTGCACTTGCCGGATTTTCGGGCTTCGGAGCGGACTTTTCATCTCATTACGCAGGTAGCGGGCAGAACCGGTCGCGGTGAAAAAGGCGGGCGGGTTATTTTGCAGACCTATAGTCCTGACCATGCGGCGATTCAGGCAGCATCGCAGCATGATTATAAAAGGTTTATACAGCAGGAATTGCCGGTCAGGAAACTTCTTGGTTATCCGCCTTGGACGAAGATGATACGGATAATTTTCCGGGGTGAGAGTCAGGATAGTACGCTGCAATTTGCGCAGGATTTTGCGGCGCGACTCAAAGAAAAGCAGCGGGACAAGCGGTTTGCCGATTTGCAGAAGCAAATACGGATATTGGGACCTGCGCCTGCACCTTTTGCGCAACTTCGGGGCTTGTTTCGTTTTCACATACATTTGCATGCGGCTGATTCGGATTTAATGCGGGAGTTGACCGCCGCTGTTTCCAAAGAAGTAAAAACGCCGCGTGATGTTCAATGGGTCGTTGACATCAATCCGCTGGATATGCTGTGAAGCGGTTAAACCTATTTATAGCGTATCAATTTTTGTTTTGAACAGGATTTAATTCGTGTTAATTCACTCAAACACAAACCCGCCGTTTTTGAAATCAACGCAAACGTTCTTTTTATCCTCCTTGCTGCGCAGCAACTTTATTGCCAGCGGATTTTGTATCTCCCGTTGAATCACCCGCTTCAAGGGTCTCGCTCCGAACTGCGGGTCGTATCCCAAATCGGCAATTTCCCTTTCCGCCCGCTCCGTGATTGTAAAGACGATGCCCTGTTTTTCCAACTGCTTCGACAGTTTTTTCAACTGCAACTTCGCAATTTTGCCGATTTCTTTTTCGCCGAGAGGATGAAAGACCGCCGTTTCGTCAATTCGGTTCAGGAACTCCGGCAGGAAATACCGCTGCAACTCACTCATTATTTCCTGCGGCGACATCTCCGCCGGCTCTCGAATAGCATTGCTAGTCATCACAATAACCGTGTTCGTAAAATCAACCGTGTGTCCCTGATTATCCGTCAAACGTCCATCGTCAAGAACCTGAAGCAGAAGGTTAAACACGTCCCGATGCGCTTTTTCCATTTCGTCAAACAGCACCACACAATATGGACGGCGGCGTACCGCTTCCGTCAACACACCGCCTTCTTCATAGCCGACATATCCCGGAGGCGCGCCGATTAGTCGGCTGACAGAATGTTTCTCCATGAATTCGCTCATGTCAATCCGCACCATTGCGTTTTCGTCATCGAACATCGCTTCGGCAAACGCCTTGCAAAGTTCCGTTTTGCCGACACCGGTCGGACCAAGAAACAGGAACGAACCTATCGGACGATTAGGGTCTTGCAACCCGCTCCTGCTGCGCCGCACCGCATTTGAAACGGCACTGACCGCTTCGTCTTGTCCGATAACCCGAAGATGAAGCCGGTCTTCGAGAAGAAGCAATTTCGCCTTCTCCGTTTCCAACATGCGGCTGACGGGAATCCCTGTCCATGAACTGACGACCTGTGCTATCTCATCGGGACCAACAACCTGACGAAGTAATTTCTTATTCGCGGGTTTTTTGTTAGCGTCGTTTGTATCGTCTTCGTTTTCGTCAATCTGTTTTTTCAATTCTTCAAGTTTTTTCTGCAACTCGTAAAGATTTTGGTATTCCGTCTCGGCAACGACTTTTCCGCGTGATTGTTCCGCATTGATTTTTGCCCACAGATTTTTGTACTGCAATTCCGTGTCCGCTGCCTGTTTGCGGAGTTGATGAATATCCAGCGCGCCGGATTTTTCCTTATCCCATTGAAACCTAAGGGTTTGCAACTCCGCTTTCTTTTCGGTAATTTCCTTTTCGATTTCCTTCAAGCGTTCCTGTGCGTGTGTTTCGCTTTCGTCTTTAAGTTGCCGCTGTGCTAATTCGAGTTGCACCAGCCGCCGCTGCACTTCGTCAATCTCCGCCGGTACACTTTCGAGTTCCATTGCCAAACGGCTCATCGCTTCGTCCATTAGGTCAATCGCCTTGTCCGGTAAAAAGCGGTCTGTGATGTAGCGGTGCGACATTTCAACGGCGGCAACAATGGCGGAGTCCGTAATTTTCACGCCCTTGGGTTTTCGCCGAAAAGTGCTGTGTCGTTATTTTCGTTATTGGTCTTCCGTCCATCGTGTGAAATTGTTATACTTTTTCCAGAAGTATTCATTCATGGAGGAAGTTATGAAATCA
>WRCR01000305.1 GCA_009783865.1 Planctomycetaceae bacterium
CGGTCTTTATTGAACACAAGGTGTTATACCGTAGCCGTTTAAGAATTCCGGTCAGTTTTGATACTGATGGAAGTTTTCAGCCAGTAGCGTGCGTAATTCCTCACGGTACTTCGTCCGACAACGAAAAAAGCATTTACACTCCGCCAAAAAGTCCTCGAATTTTTCGTAATACTTAGATGCCGTTTTTATTGTCGTGCCAACGATGCTGTATCTGCCGAAGCTGGTTTCGATGCGGTAGATTTTCATGCGCGGAAGATGAAAGACCTTTTTCTGTTTGATACGCCGGTAAAACATTGTTTGTTTTTTGCTGTTGACTTTGCTGTGCAGATGATAACCTTGGTTAAAGTTTTGCGGAAATAGTTCGGGATGGTTAGTATACCAAAAGTTGACCCAATTTCAGAAACCGCCCCGATTTTTTACTGTTTCGGAATATTCGTCTTGACGAATTTCCAAACGAAGGGTAAAATGACACCGGATAGTGGAGTTTTTACTTTGCTGCCTTGCCATATAGTAGTTCCTTTCAAAACCATATATGGCAATTTTTCACCTTCTTGTCAATACCACAAAAAACGGGATAAATAGAAATTATCTATGCCAGCCCCAAAAATTTTTCTTTATCTCTTGCAATTTTTTTTTTTTCAAGGAAAATAATAATGGAAAATATAAAATAACAAACGCGTTGTCGAAGGGCAATCCACTAATCCTTAACAGATGAGGAAACTAACATGAAAAAGAATGGTTTTACACTCGTTGAACTACTTGTTGTCATTGCTATTATCGGCATGTTAGCCGGTATCGGCATACCGGCACTTCAAATGGGCAGAGAGTCCGCCCGCCGAAATACCTGTATCAATAATCAGAAGCAAATCGGCATAGCCATCAATACCTACGTCTCGGCAAACAAAGGATTGCCGGGGGCTTTGGAACAGCCAGGTGCGAACTATGCTCCCCGCAGTTGGGTTGTTTCCCTGCTGGCACAGTTAGGGGAACCAAAACGATACGAGTTTCTGACGAGACCAATAAAAGCCGATCCAGGCAGTTCAGAACAAATCCTAGATTACAGTGTCGGCGGCGAAGTTGAGCAAGCCATTGTCGGATTGCCGGTCATTATTTGTCCGACAATGAAATTGTTGCGGAGTGATAATACACATCAAAACACCGCCCCGAATACTTCTTACGTCGTAAATTGCGGACCCTGTGAGGATCCCGGCATTACTGGAGCAATCGCTGCCCAATTCACGCTGTTCAAAGACAGGCGGAAAGGGATTACACCTACGCCGACAAAAGTTGAACCGAGCGAGATAAAAGACGGTTCGTCCAACACGGTTTTTCTGTCTGAAAATGTTCAGGCGGGTTCGTGGTATCCAAGTTTATCTATGTACACCGAGGGTTCCGGTTGGAGTGTTACCTCACCTCCTACCGCGCCTGATGAACTAGACAGCACCCGCAGTGTTAATGTAACGGCTTATATAGGTTTTATCTGGTGTAACGATTCACCTCACGACCGGCCTGCTAATTTTGTTGAAGCACCGGCACAGGCAACTACGCGTCCTTCTTCAAATCACCCTGGTACGATAGTAATGCTTTATGGAGATGGCAGTGTCAAACCAATGAATGATGATGTCGACCCGAAGGTTTATCTTTCAGCGGTATGTCCTGATGATGCAAAGGCGAGAAAGGCAATAGGTTTGTGGGACGGCATTCTTTAACTTCGATACTGTAAACGGAAGGTTGCGGGTTGTATAAAAAGCAGAAATTTAATCTGTTTATATCAGATATCAAGATAAGCATGATACAGATTGAAACAACGATTCCTGAAGACGGAAATCTTGTCATCTCATTACCGCAGTCCCTGTGGGGAAAAACAGTTAAACTTGCCGTTAAGGAAACAGAAAAGCCGGCGAAAACAGAACAATCTCCGCCGGACTTGAGTTGGTTCATCGGATGTCTCGCCGGTCGGTATATTGACATGAATTCGATTCGCGAAGAGGAAGACAGTATGCCGGATGTCCGTTATTTTGATAACACTCGTTGATGGTTGTTTATTTTGACCGGCTAAATGTTTTATGCTCTCTCTTGCAATCCCTCTCCGTTTCGATTAAAATCTACGGCATGTTTTCGTTCATCCGTGTTCTCTTGCAACTCTATATCAAACATGAAACGCCGTGAATTTCTCCAAACAAGTGTTGCCTCTGCCGCCGCATTAACAACTCCGTGTCTTTCGGCACAAACCAGTTCCGCTAAACTGCCGGACGCAAGTTACCGTAAACTGCCCCGCTGGCGAGGATTCAACCTCCTCGAAAAATTCAATGGAAGAAACGACAAATTTGTCGAAGACCACTTCCGCTGGATTAGCGATTGGGGATTCAATTTCGTCCGACTGCCGATGGACTATCGGGCTTGGATTCTCAATAAGGATTGGAAACAAATCAACGAAGAAGTTCTCAAGGACATTGACGATACCGTCAAATACGGTGAAAAATACGGCATTCACGTCAACATGAATTTTCACCGCGCCCCCGGCTATACTGTTGCAAGACCCGCTGAACCAAAAAGCGTCTGGACAGACCCGGAAGCACTGGACGTTTGTACGCAGCACTGGGTTGCTTTCGCAAAACGATACAAAGGTATTCCGAACAATCTCGTCAGTTTCAATCTTTTCAATGAACCCGCATCTGTTGAACCGATTATGAAACAATGCATTGCGGCACATAAATATATCATCAGCGCAATTCATACCGAAGACCCGAATCGCTTGATTATCTGCGACGGCTATGAATGGGGTACCAAGCCGTTCTTCGATTTGGCAGATGCCAAGGTGGCGCAGGCAACCCGCGGCTATACGCCTTCGCAAGTATCACATTACAAAGCGAGTTGGGTGAACAGCGAAGGGTTTCCCGTGCCGACTTGGCCCATTGTAAGCGGGGCTGGAACTTTGTTTTCGCCTACGCAAAGCGGTATTGATAAAGAATTCAAAGGCGCGCCGCTCGTTATCATCGGAAAATTTTCCACTGAAACCGCCGTCCGTTTCAAAGTCGGGACGGTCTCAAGCGACACAACACTCACCGTTTCCGCAGACGGCAAAACGGTTCTCGAAAAAGCGTTTGAACCGAAAGATGGAAAAGGAGAATGGGAGAAATCTGTCTATTCGGAACAGTGGAAAATTTATCAGAACTTTTATAACCGTGACTATACCGTCAATGTACCGGCTGGCACGAAAAAAGTTGAAATACGTGTCAGCAAAGGACAATGGCTGGTCATAACGGAAATCGGTGTGAAAGGTAAAAATGCCGCGAGTGAAGCAAAGGTTGTGATGTTAAATTCGTGGAATGCAATGCCGTCGGCTTTTGAATATGACGAAGGAAGCAGCAAACTTATCGGCGGCAATGTTCAGGACAAAGAATGGCTGCGGAGAGGACTTGAACCGTGGAAGGAATTGGAGAAAAGAGACCGCGGCGTTATGGTGGGCGAATTCGGGGCGCACAGTCCTTGTCCGCATGATGTTGCTCTCCGCTGGATGAGTGATATGCTGGCAAACTGGAAAGAAGCGAACTGGGGTTTTGCTCTTTGGAACTTAATCGGTTCTTTCGGTATCCTTAACAGCGGTCGGGCTGATGTCGATTACGAGGACTTCAACGGTCGAAAACTCGACCGAAAAATGCTGAAGTTGCTGCAAGAATTATGAGAGCCGGAAGCGTAGGCGGGTTATCACCCGCCGCTCGTATTGCTCTACCGCTGCCCGTATTGTTACCGCCTAATCTCCAGACCGATGCTGAAGCCGTAAAGTATAACCGTACTGCCCTTGTCGCGAATACTAATGTTGTAGCCATCTTGTGCTGATATATGTAGAGGATTTGCAGGAGTAGCCACATTCGACGGGACAGGCGAGACGAGTGGACCGTCTGGATCCAATGGTAATAAAGGGTTGTAGTTCGGATTTTGAACCCAGACCATGTTCCGTGTGACATCGAAGTCCCCGCCGTCATTAACATGACTCCTAATCGTCGAATCGAAACCGAATTTAATGCCGAAAGCATCTGTCCATTGCCACTTTGCCGATAAGTGTAAATTTGCCCCCGGCGAAAAAAGGGTACGGGTTCTATGCCAGTGGTAATAATCCGCCAACTGACCAGGATTTAGACCTGTTCCCTGTTGCTGTAACGCCACCATTTCCGCTATAGCCAAGCCCTGGAATCCTCCGTTGGGAGGGTCTCCACCCAAATTAATCTCCTCCGCACCCCCGACGGGAGAGAAATTTTGATTTCTATTGTTGGTTGTAGCTGCGTTACCCAATTCCCGCGCACTGACCTCGGAGCACTGGTCGAAGGTGAACGATTGGTTGTTCATTCCTAAGAAGACCGATCCGCCGGTACCAAAAGTCCACCGTTTGTTTCGTCTCGTTAGGTCAAAACCAAAATTAGGTCCAACCATTCGGTTCTTCACCTGCTGTTGTGTCCGTACAGCCAATTCCACAAGCGCATACGGCGGTGTTTCATTAAGCCACGTTCTAACTTGCGTAACACTAGGACCATCCAATGTCAACCATCCTTCGGGTCTGTTCCGATAAAAATATATGTTATGATAAATAGCATTAGCGTGACTAAATTCGTTATCAAATTCCCAGTATTTTGCACCGGCGTAAAGTTCGATACCTCCCCACTTGAATGGATGAGTACGGTACGTATAATCCAAGTCCAAGTTTGTAACAGTCGTGGTAGAACTTATCTTTACCACAGGACTCATGACGTTTATCCAATCAATAACACCCAGATAAATCCCGCTATTCCAAGTCAATGCAGCGTTCTCGTGTGCCCTTGTAATATCAGAAATTTGGTATCCGGTAAAACGCCAGCCGTGATGTCCCATATAATTCCCAACGGTAACGCGGGTGCCGAACCGGAAATCTAAATCTATATCCGTAATATACGACACTGTGTCTATGGGGGCGTCGCCAGTTGTTAGCAAGTTTAGAGGTGGTGTGTGTATTGCCTCGCGGCCAAACTTCAACTTGCTCAGGTTCCAACAAATCGCATCGATTCCGCCGTACACGCCGTCTGCATCTCTTCTCTGTCCTCCGAACTGCTCCGGCTGATAGGGCTTCCAAAGACGCATTCCTTCAGGTGCAAAAGCCATCGAAGAAGCGCAAACAGCACTAATTATTACTGCCGCAAGGACTCCGTTCCAAAACGATTTTGATTTCAAAAGCGACATTGTTTTGCCCAACTCAAGTGTATTAGAATCCGTTCTCAACCTACAACTGTACCGATAAAACAACCGTCATTTTCCGAAAAAATAAACAGAAAATAACACTGTCTAGCGGTTTTATCGGA
>WRCR01000306.1 GCA_009783865.1 Planctomycetaceae bacterium
CATCCGGCAAAGGATGCGGAACTGTTCCAAGCCGCAATGGTTGTGCGTTCTGCTGGGCCGCTGCTTGCAACGGGGGTTGTCGAAAAGTATATTTGGTACGACATGAAGAACGATGGCGTTGACCGCATCGACCAGGAACACAACTTCGGTCTCATTCGGCATGATAAACTTGGTTTACAGGTCAAACCGGCGTTTGTTGCGTTTGCTGTGATGTCCCGCAACACAGCAGGGCGCAGCATTATCAAAGACGAAGCATTGTCGAAAGACGGCGTGTATGCTTATCGGCTGACGAAAGATGGCGAACCTGACCATCTTGTGCTTTGGGTGGAACATGGTGAAAAGACGGTTCAATTTCCGAAGGACTTCGCTGCGTCGCTGGTACTCAATCTTTTCGGAACGCCGTTGCAGTTTTCCTCAAAGTCAATTACACTGACGGACGAACCGATTTGGATGGTGCTGAAATAGAATGACAACTTTGTTCAACGGCATCTACCGCAGCAAGAAAGTATTCCTGACCGGACATACCGGTTTCAAAGGTACGTGGATGACCGAATGGCTGTCGCAACTCGGTGCAGAGGTCTCGGGCTATTCACTGCCGATGCCGGTCTCGGAACCCAATCACTTCGCACTCTTGAAACCGAAATTGGCAAAAGAATACTGCGCCGACATCAGAGACGAATTGCTTCTGCAACAGGCAATTTCGGAAACACAGCCGGAGATTGTATTTCACTTTGCAGCGCAGGCACTCGTGAAACATTCCGGCATTGAACCCCTCTACACTCTTTCGACTAACATAATGGGAACAGCGAATCTGCTGGAAGCGTGCCGGAATTGTTCCGGCGTTAAAGCCGTTGTTATTATCACTTCGGATAAATGCTATAAGAACAAAGAACAAACGCACGGCTATCGTGAAACGGATGAACTCGGCGGTGTTGACCCCTATTCCGCTTCGAAAGCAGGTGCGGAATTGACGGCGGAATGTTATCGGTGTTCCTTTCCCAAAATGCCGCCGATTGCAACAGCAAGAGCAGGCAATGTCATCGGCGGCGGCGATTGGGCGCAATATCGGCTCATACCGGATTTAATCCGCTCGGCTACGTCCGATAGTATAACGCCTATTCGGAAGCCCGATGCGGTGCGCCCGTGGCAATTCGTTTTAGAACCGCTGTTCGGTTATCTTTTGCTCGGACAAAAGTTGCTCGAAAAAGATAAAACCTTTGCCGAAGCGTGGAACTTCGGACCTGACTTTCATACGGAACATACCGTTCTCGATTTAGCGAAGAAGTCCGCTGCTTGCTGGGAACGCATACGTTTTGAAATACAGGAAACGAAAGAAACGGCAGCAGTTAAAGAAACGGGAATACTATTATTAGACAGCGGTAAAGCGCAGCAGAAACTCGGTTGGAAGCCGATTTGGGATTTGGATAAATCAGTGCAGGAAACGATTCACTGGTATAAGACGTTCATCGAGACCGGCAAAGTTATCACGGCAGAACAGATAGCGGAGTATTCCGGCATGCTAACAAGCAGAAAACCGCTCTTGACGTAAATCTGCGGAATTTAGATAATCCGCTGAAATGACTTGAACGATATGAACATTATTACCCGCTACATACTTTCGGACTTGCTGAAATCGTTTTTTCTAGCGTTTGCAGCAATGTCCGTACTGCTTATCATCATAGGATTGGTTCAGAGTGCGATTGAAAACAGCCTTCCGTTTGAACCGACCGCACGGCTCGTTCCGTTTGTGTCAGTAGAGATGTCGCGTTTCACAATTCCAATGACGTTTCTGTTAGCGGTAACAACGTTCTTTGCCAGAATGTCGGGCAACAATGAAGTAATCGCGTTAAAGTCGCTCGGCATTGCTCCGCGGACATATCTTTATCCTGTAATGTTTCTCGGCGTGATAATGAGTTTAGCGTCGGTTTGGCTGAATGAACAAGCAGTCACGTGGGGGCGCGCCGGGGCTGCCGCTGTTATTTATAATGCAACGGAAGATATTCTTCTCAATAAACTGCGTACTACTCACCAATTTGTTTCACCAAACGGCGAAGTAACAATAAAGGTGCGCGGTGTCGAAAACCGCCGGCTCATTTCGCCGACCATTTCGCTCAAGAATAAATCTACGTTTGTCGAAGCAAAATATGCCGTTTTGAAAATCAACTTCCTTGAAGACAAGTTGACGGTGGTCTTAAATCAGCCGAAGGTCTCTTCCGAAGACAACGTGGGATACATCGGCGAAGAATACATTGCCGAATTGCCGTTGAGTACTATTGTTAAAAAAGAAAGCGGCGACAAACGTGCGTCAGATATAGGTCTCGATGAAATACCGAAAAAATTAGCCGAATGTAATTCCGTTTATGAAAGCGGTCAGCGTTCAATGGCAGCACAGCGGACCTTCTCCGCCGGTATCGGCTCGGTTTATCATTGGAATAACGCAGGATATTATAAAATAATGTCGGAGCAGAAAAAACAGATTGAACGGTTATACGCCGAAAGACAGCGCAGGTGGGCGACAGGTTTCAGTTGCTTGTTTTTCGTTTTTCTCGGCGCACCGATGGCAATCTGGATGAAGAAGGCGGATACATTTTCGAGTTTTTTTGCCTGTTTCTGTCCGATATTACTCGTTTATTACCCTTTACTTATGTACGGTATGCAAGGGGCAAAAAATGGAACGCTGCCCGCCGCTTCCGTTTGGATTGCTAACATTTGTATCGCTCTTGCCGCCTTGTGGTTCTGGAGAAGAATACATCGGTACTAAACTACATTCCTGATATGAAAAAATTATTTTTCCTGTTTATTGCGGTTATGTTTTGTGCAACTGTAGTTGCACAGGAACAGTCGTCAGCACCAATGATGCAGCAAGACGACCCTTTTCTGAAGTTGCCAGCGGCTTCCAGCGGAAAGAATTCGCCGGTGCCGGCTGCCGGAAATTATCCGCTGCCGCCGACTGGTCAGTCGTATTCTTTTGATTCAAGAGAATGGGTGGACACATACACAACAGGAAACACTGCAAACGTTAAGGACGCTAATCCGTTTTCATCGAATAAATCGCAGCCGCTCTTCGGCAGCAAACCGCCGCTGCCGGAAAATATTAATGACGACAATGATTATCCCGCTGACAACGCAAAGCCGGTAAAAGTTGCGTCCGCCGTCATTAGTTTGCCGCCGGAACAGCCGAAAGCGGTGCAGTTTCCGATACCGGAAAGTTTGACACCGTCTTACACGAAACATCTGCCGAATGTAAAGGTTTGCGGCTGGGTTGTCGTGCAAGCGGACTTTCCGCTGACGGAAATTCAGAGTATCCTGACGGAAATTGAGTTGCTGCAGCGCGACCTGACTTTGTATATGGGGGTGCCGCAGCCGAAAGAAAAAATCGAATTGTGTTTGTTCCAAGACCAAAAGTCGTATAAAAAATTCTTGTCAGAACGTTTTCCGAAAGCACCGGACGACCGGCGTGCCTTGTATATCAAACTCAACAATATGCCCGGCACCTTGCTGATTCAGCGGACCAGTGAATTCGAAATTGACTTGCGGCACGAAATGACGCACGCGCTCATTCATGCTTCAATTCCATACGTTCCGATTTGGCTTGACGAAGGACTTGCGAAGTATTTTGAAGTCCCTGCTAACCGCCGGTACAGCGATAATCCGTATATGAACGTTATCCGCTGGAATGTTCGTTTCGGAGCGGTGCCGTCGTTGCGGCGTTTGGAGCGGCTGGAAGACATCAGCCAAATGGACAACAGAGAGTATCGTGATTCATGGGCGTGGACTCATTTTATGATACATCATTCGCCGAAGACGCATCGCTTGTTAGCAGGTTATCTGCAACTGTTGTATTCACTGCAAGCAAAGGAAGGAGCGAAACCGATTCAGCGCAATAATGAACTGCCTTCTTTGGAAGGGTATTTGAAAGACATCATCGAAAACCCGCGGGAAGAGTACCGCAACCATTTCCGCAAATGATTATTTTACAACACGCCGCGTCTTTTCGCCTTCCAGTACGCTCCTTGCAGATAAAAAATTCCGTTTGAAGAACAGCGGTCGTAATCAATTCGGCGTATTGCACCTATAAGATATTCCTTCTGTTCCGGCGGAAACGGCTGCGCTTCGTCAAGCAGTTGCGCCAGAGCCATTTCGCCGCTCTCACGAATGCAATACCAGACCTTGCGGTAAGCATTTCCCCAAGTAATTCCGCCGTTGGGTTTGCGCCAATCCTCTGCGAGTTCCGTTAAATCCAGTGTTTTACCGGTCTCAAACGCCCGCTTTGCTGCCGGTGCGCATTGCGCCGACACCAACGCCATTATTTTGACCAGTTCTGCAATTCGTTCAGCATCCTTCGTCAACGCTTTCAATACTTCAATAGAACCCTGCGTTTGAAGCAAAGCCCAGCCCGAAACCGGATAGTTGATATTCAGCGATTGTTGTATCGCCGGTTCAACATATTTCTGATATTGTTCCAGATATTTCTGTTCACCGGTTATGTCCCAGGCAGCACCATAAATCATCGGAAGACGCGCTGCTTCATGTGGTTTGACGTTCCAGAACTTGCTGATATCAGGCGAAGTATCCTGCGTTCCGTCAAGACGAAGTGAATCATAATTGTTTTCCGGCACAACATTGCGGATTAACCGGTCGGCAATCAATTTGACAATACCGGCAATTTCTTTCTTTGCGGCATCATTGCAGAGCGGACTGCGGTAATAAGCCCAAAGTCCGTGAACGGCACGCGTATATTGGTCTCTTGACGAACCGATGTAGACGCTTTTTCCGTCTGCCGGACAAACACCGCGGGCAAGAAAGCCGGGTTCGCCGTGAACGGTTGCCGAAAGTTTTATACCGACAACGATTTCATCGGCGTATTTCCGCAGTGATTCATCTTTTGTAACGGCGTACTTATCGGCAAGCATGTCGAGCAGAACGCCGGCGGAAATCATACAATCTTCCATGCCGGTGTCATAGCCGGTGATTTTGGGTTTCAACTGTTTAACTTCTTCCGGTGTCGGCAGATGCGCAAGTTCTTTACCGTTTTCATAACTTGTGAGGTAGTCATAAAACTGATGCGTTTCAGAACTATAAAACCGCTTCAGTGAAACGTCCCATGCTTTGTCAGCGCACTCTTGAAGCGACTGTGCAAAAGAAATGGAAACGAAAGATAACAAGACAAAAATGAAAATCATAGTACGCATAGTGCGTCATTTTACCGCTTCGGGCGGGAAATAGAATACGTCTCTGTTTCCTTGTTAACGCTTCGGGATTATGCGAAATTTTCATACTGACATGCCGCATTCTTTCCGGACATTATTTTC
>WRCR01000307.1 GCA_009783865.1 Planctomycetaceae bacterium
CAGGAAAACGGGGACCGAGCCGCTCATCGTTGATTCCGACCAGCGGGTTCAACCCCATTAAATTGATGTGGTCTTCAATAATCATGATGTCGCTCTGCTTGTATTGCGGATTCATACCGCCGCAGGCATTGGAAACAAACAGTGTTTCAACGCCGAGTTCTTTCATCACCCGAATCGGAAAAGTAATTTTTTCCAAAGAATGACCTTCGTAAGCATGAAAGCGTCCTTCCATTGCCGCAACAGGAACGCCGTTCAACTTGCCGAGTATGAAATTACCGGCATGGGTTTCGACTGTTGAAACCGGAAAATGCGGTATTTTTTCGTAAGGAATCGCAACTTCGGTTTCGATTTGTTTGGCAAGATTGCCGAGACCGGTGCCGAGTACAATGCCGTACTTGTACGACTTATACGAGCCGGAGGTGATAACCTCCGCTTTAGAACGGATAAACTGAACCGCTTCCTGAACCTGCTGATATATGTGGAGCATAACGTAATTTAGTTGAAAAATTGATGACACGATTGTAGAATGTCCATTATCGGAAATAATTTCGCCGCCGTCAATACACTGTTATGCACGTTCTTTACGAAGACAATCATCTCTTAGCGTTGGTCAAGCCCGCCGGTCTTGCAACGATGGGACTGCCGCAAGGCGAAGAAACGCTCTTAACACAAGCGAAAGAATATCTGAAGTGGAAATACAACAAGCCCGGCGAGGTTTATCTCGGTGTCGTCAGTCGGCTTGATGTTCCCGTTTCCGGTGTCGTGCTGTTTGCCCGGACTTCCAAAGCGGCGGCGCGTCTCAACGAACAGTTCAGAACGCATACCGTTGAAAAGATTTATCTTGCAATTGTCGAAGGAAAAATCGTCCCGCCGGAACATACTTTGACCGGCTATCTGAAAGAAGACGAAAGACACCGCAAAGTGTTTTTGACGAAACAGCAGGACGGCAAAGAAGTCATTCTGCATTACAAAACGGTGCGGCAAGTTGCTTCTAATACGTTTGTCGAAGTCAAACTGGAAACCGGCAGGAAACATCAGATTCGTATACAGTTATCGTCTCACGGCTTTCCGATACTCGGCGACCGAAAGTATGGTTCGCGGGTTGCTTTCTCGGACGAAATTGCGCTGCATGCTCATCGGTTGATTTTCTCGCATCCGATTGCGGATGAGACCGGCAAGGAACGGCGGATTGAATTAACCGCTCCGCTGCCGGAGACGTGGAAGAAGTTTGTTTAGTTTTCCGGTATCGCCCCCAGAACTAACCGCTATACATTTTACACCGGTCTGTAATACTTCGTCAAGAGTATCCGGCGTTATACCCCCGACGGCAAACATCGGTATCGGTATCTCTTCAGCAACTGCCGCCCGCAATAATTCAAGACCGACTAACTGTTCCGGCAAAAATGTTTTTGTCTCCGATAAGAACACGGGACCAACACCGATGTAATCCGCGCCGTCCGAAACCGCCCGCTGAATCTGTTCAATCGAATGAGTCGAAACACCAATGAATTTTCCGCTGCCGACTATCTTTCGGACTTCACGAACCGGCAATTCGTCTTGTCCGACATGCACCCCGTCTGCGCTCACCAGAACCGCTAAATCAGGACGGTCATTCATTATAAAAAGCGGCTTTCGAGTCGAAGAATCAATTAACCGCCGTAGCAATTTTCCGCGTTCCAGCAGGGTTCTGTCATCGGCGGTCTTGTCCCGCAGTTGAATAGCGTCAGCACCGCCGCTGATTAACATGTCAACCATCTCGGTAAATGTTTCAGCATCCTTGCGGCAATCCAAAAGAATGTAGAGCAACGCTTCGGAAATTTGATTCTTACCGTCTTCTTCCGGTGGAGGATTTTCGTGGAGTCCGAACAATTCCTTGTGCAGCGTATAACTTTCGTAGCGCAGTTGCTCCAGCGGTTTCGCAAGAAACGGTGTTTCGACTTTCGTGAACTCTTCCAGCGTCCGCAGCGATTCCTGAAGCCGCGAAAAGTTTGCCGAAAGAACCTCGGCAGAATTATTACGCTGATATTCGCCTTCCGCTTCAAGCGAAGTACCGATGTCGTTTCTTGTATCTCTTGCCGCAAGTAACTCTTCCAGCGGCAATTCCGACAATATTTTCTGCAACCGATGCCGGAATGATTTCAACGCCTGCGTCAACTCCTGTTGATTGAGAATGAAACGGGCGTAGTCCTCAATTACCCGGCAGGACTCCCTTGCACGGTTCGCCGCTGCGTCAATGAGACGGGAGACGGCTTGATAACTCGTTGCAACGACTTGATAGCCCGTTGCGTAAGCAACGGGGTCACGCTGCTTAAACAACAGGCTATCGCTATCCATTGCATCTAAAGGTGCTTTTTGATTCTGTTTTGCGATGCGGTCAAACAAAACAGTCGGTTCAAGATTGTGGTCCCGCAAGCATTGCCCGACATCGTTTTCGTCCATCGCCGCCGCAAGAAGCAAATGTTCCGTTGCGAGCGGTTCTTCAAAAGTGATAAAATCTCCGTCCAGCGTTGAGACCGAAAGAATTCCTTGGTACGCCGCAACCTTTCGCCGTTTCCCCTGCCGAAGCGAGGATTGATTGCACTGCGCCGCTATAATTTCCAGCGCGGTTTCCAATTCCTTCGCAATACGATTCATCTTCACGAACTGGTCGTCAAGATAAAACCGCACCTTCGATTGAGTATTGGAACGATACTCTGCGGGTAAATAATTCTTACAGACGGAATACCGCTTTGCCGACGGATTTGAACGGAGATTGCCGCTGTCTTCCTCTGCGGGGAACTCAACAACGGTGCTTTCGATACCGAAGTCAGCACAAAAGGATTCCAGGGTAATGCCTTCCTGTTCCAGCCAATCGGCAGCGCGGCAGCCCTCTTCTTCCAGCAAAGCGAGCAGCACTTTAGCGGCTGTAATTTCCGATGGTGAATCCGGCAGAACATAAAGTCCCGCCCGTTCAAGAACCCGAAATGATGCCTGTGTTAAATCGAACCGCATAAATCCTGCTCCTATAATAACCATGCCGTAACAAACGAGAAGAAAATCACGATACCGCAAACATCAACGACAGTTGCAACGAAAGGTCCCGATGCAATACCAGGGTCAACACCTGCCTTTTTAAAGGCAAGCGGTAATAATGCTCCTATCATTGTACCGCAGAGACATATTGCCGCGACCGTCATGCATATCGTGATTGAAAGCAGAATACGGTCCGCTTCTCCAATCATCGATTCTGGAGTCAGATATGCGCGGAGAAAACCGATAATTCCCAACCCGAAACCGAGAACCAATCCCATTAACAATTCATGTTTGACGATTCGGAGTACATCGCTGATTCTGACTTCGTCCAATGCAAGAGCGCGGGTAATCAACGTTGATGCCTGCGAACCGGAATTACCGCCGGTCGAAAGAACCAGCGGAACAAACAGCGCAAGAACCGTCAATGCTTTCATTGAATCTTCGTAATGCGCCATCGCAGAAAAGGTCGCCAACTGCGTAATGAACAAACACGCCAGCCAGAAAAACCGGTTTTTCCACATTGTCCAAAATGGAACTTCGAGATACGGTTCTTCCATCGGTGAAATTGCCGCTTGGAGATAAGCGTCTTCGGTTGCTTCGTCTTGAACCACGTCCATGATGTCGTCAAAGGTGATGATTCCGAGCAGCCGATGCGATTCATCAACGACGGGAATAGCCAGAAAGTCGTATCTAACTACCTGTCTTGCCGCTTCTTCACGGCTTTCATAAGCGTCAACGGTGACCAAATCCCGCTTCATCAGCGAGGAAATCAGAAGATTCGGACGACCCACGTTTTTCAGCAACTGCTTCGCGGATACCAAGCCGGTTAAGTGGTCGAATTCATCAACAACATAAAGATAATAGACGGTTTCTGTTACTTCGCTGAATTTTGCAATTTCGTTCAGTGCTTCGGAGACGGTCATATTTTCCCGAAGGCGGATATAGTCGGTGGTCATTTCCGAACCGCAGGAACCTTCGGGAAAAGCGGTCAGACGTTGAATATCGCGGCGGTCTTCCGCATTGATGAGCGGCATCAATTCGTCAACGACATCTTCTTCAACTGCTTGCAGGGTGTCAACGCGGTCATCGGAAGGAAGGTGGGAAATAAACTCCGCTATTTCTTCCCGCGGAGCGGATTCCATGATGTCCGCTTGGACTTCCTCATCGAGATATTTGAAGATTTCAACGCGGGTTTGCAGGTCGGTCTGACTGATAATAGTCCAAATTTGCAGCGGTTCGAGACCGTCCATAAATTCGGCTGCCCTAACGGGGTGAATCGCGGCGCAGAATTCGCGCATTTCTTCCACGTTGTTTTCGGCAAGCATTTCACGGAGTTCAGGCAGGTAAATCGGGTTGACAGGCATCGGAAATTCGTGATTTAAAGGAAAAGGACCGCCATAATTTTCATACAATTATAACACAGAATGAGCAAACATTCAGCCGGTACTCCAACCGACAAACCACCTAACATCAAGCCATAAATTAAAAAATTGGGGCTGGCATAGATAAATTCTATTTATCCCATTTTTTGTGGTAACGTTTTTTGTTGCAAATTTTGTTTCTGCATAGACGTTGCGATTAACAGGTTCTTTAACCAGTCGTCATCATACCTTTTTTTGTTTAACCGCTCCGCAGGACATCGGACTCCATCATTGTCCTGCACCGACTTCGGACACCAATCCCAATAGTTATACAACAAGCCCCAACTCCGGCACCGCAACTTCGCACTTTCTTCACTCCCGTGAAAACTCTGACCCTGCTCAAAATAATCATCCATACACCGCATCATTCTGTCCAGACCATTACTCGTTCTTGCACAACCTTCATTTTCATAAATTGTACTCCAATCCCGACATCGCGAACATAATTTATTCACCTTTTCCAACACAACTCCGCTCACATTATCTTTCGCCCATCGCCGCAATTCCGAAATCTTTTCTTTCATTACAACAACATTTTCTGCTCGATATACTGCCCAAACTCGTTTACCGACTTCCTTATACATCTCTTTCAAATGCTTCGCCCTGTCCCGTATTGAAAGCCAAGCATGCAAAAAACAACGTATCAAAACGATACTGCAAAACAAAGCCGACCACGCCGACATCGCCGCAGCCCAGCCGTCAGTGTTCACCGTTTTCGACTTGTATCCGTTATTACCTTTTCGTGTGTATGGTTATTGTGTAAAACCGGCAGTAGATGCAAGCGTTTGGGCAAAATGGGCAATTTGCGTTCCATGACGAATTCACC
>WRCR01000308.1 GCA_009783865.1 Planctomycetaceae bacterium
AAAAAACAACGTATCAAAACGATACTGCAAAACAAAGCCGACCACGCCGACATCGCCGCAGCCCAGCCGTCAGTGTTCACCGTTTTCGACTCGTATCCGTTATTATGGGTTGACGAATTGCCAAACGAAGAGTAAAATGACACCGGATAGTGGAGTTTTTACTTTGCTGCCTTGCCATATAGTAGTTCTTTTCAAAACCATATATGGCAATTTTTCACATTCTTGTCAATACCACAAAAAACGGGATAAATAGGAAATTTCAATGTTTAATGCTTATATTCAACTCGCCAGTATCATGATTACCATAAGACGGTTATGAAACCGGCTCTAATCATTTAATCAGCGTAATCAATGGTTCAGAATACAACCATGACCGACTCCGACTTGCCGAAACCGTTGTGGAAATCGCCAATCTTTATCGTCTCTATGGCAATATGCCTGCTCATTTTTCTGTTTGGGGCGTATCTGTTTTTCATTTGGGCACCGCCGCTGATTATCTCACCGGCAACGACACGAATTACCGGTCCGCTGACAGCGAAAGGCGACATCGACTTCTTCAAAGCACTCGAACAGCGGTTCTATCCGCCGGAACTCGCAACCGATGACAACGGGTTTCGGGACTTCGTCCGTCTCTTCGGCGATGTCAGCGGTATGCCGCATGACCCGGAATTCTATTGTCTCCAAAAATATGAAAAACTCGGTCTCGACCCGAACATTGCACCGACATTGACGCTGCCGCTTGCACCTGATGTTGTTGTTGAAAATTTCTATAAAGCGAAAGGCGAAGAACTTGCCGATGACCTGCGGAGAGAACTTTTTGACCGCCCGTGGACGCTAAGAGATTATCCCATGCTCGAAGAGTGGTTGAAAGATATTGATACTCCGCTGGATGCCATTGCGGAGGCAATTCGGAAGCCGGTGTTCTTCGCACCGTTTCTGCAAAACCGTAAGTCAGTTGAATCCGGTAATCCGCAAAACCTTCTTGAACTTCTCCTGCTGGATATTCGAATGCTCCGAAATGTCGCACGAATGTTTCAGGCAAGGGCAAATTACAGAATTGCTCAAGGCAACATTGACGGGGCAATCGAGGATAAACTAATACTCAAGCGGCTTGGTCGTCTTGTTCCGCAGGGCGGTCCCCTTTTCCATTATCGGGTCGGTCATGACATCGAAAAAGTTGGGACAGGGATACTGGTCGGAACAAACCCGAAACACCCGCTGACGGAAAAACAGATTCGGCGTTTGCTTGACGGTCTTGACACTTTGCCGCCGCGGATGCCGCTCAACGACGTTTTTGAATGGGAACGCTACCAGGGGTTGAGTGCCGTTCAGGACGTTTCCAAGGAAAAATATCCTTTTTTGGTACACTTTGTCATTTACCCTTTGCCGATTGTCATGTATAACTGTAATTGGAACATCGTCTATATTCGTATGAATGAAATGTACGATGCTTTGCAAGAGCCGAGTCCGAGGACAAAATACAATTTGCTGCTTGAAAGAACATCGCCGCCGATAACTGAATTTGAACAAATTAAATTTTACTGTAGTATGATTTCCCCTAATGGTCGCGGACATCGAGTTGCCGATGCTTGTGCTGCTCTCTGTCAGGCGTTGGATGGGATAGAAGAAAGGGTATGGTGCTCAGAATGTGCGGATAACTTGCAGCGTTTGTCGCTTGCGGTTTTGCTTTATCAATGCGAGAACGACAAATTACCTGACGAAAATTGGGCGGCGCAAATCGAAAAGTATCTCGGTGAAAACCCGAAACAGTATTTTTCTTGTCCGACGAATCCTTCGCCGGAAGGGGAAACGACTTATGCGATGGTACAATACGGCGATAAAGTTGATTCTCGTAACGTATTGATGTTGGTTGAATTGTCAAAACCGGTGGCGTTGGAGAAAGCGGTTGTTTCCGTTGACGATGTATTTAACCGCCGCAATACCGGCAGTATGCATCGCGGCGGCATGAATGCTGCGCATTACAGTGCTGCCGTTCGGTTCTTAAACGATACGGTCGACGACGAAGAAGAACTGAGACGGCTGCTTGGATTTTAACCGATTGTTTAGAGCATTTTTGGATTTGGCGTGGACAAATTCCAGTCACCCCAACGAAAGCGGGGGGTCTAGAGAATGGACATGAACCTTTATACGTCTAGATTTCCGCTTTTGCGGGAATGACGAAAGCGAATTCCAGCATTCCACAGCAATTCCTGATACGCTCTAGCCGGTACTCCGGCTCTCACATTCACCGCTTCAACTGATACGTCTTACCGCTTTCGACTTCTGCATTAACGTTTTCCCAGCCGGGCATCTTCATCTTGAAAATGTGCTTGCCGGTCTCTAACTTCGTGAGCGGTTCTTGAACACTTCCCCGCAAGGTGTTGTCTTTCAAACGTTTAACATCAGGATATAATTTCACCGCTGCCGTATCGCCTTGGATTTTAACATCAACGATACCGCTGCCGCTGTAATCGTAATACGGAGTCGAACCGGTGCTGATAATCCGCTTCGGTGTCTTCGGCAGCGGCAGCGGTTTCCAGTCAACCGGTCTTGCCGACATGAAAAGGTCTTCCGTACAAAACAGGGCGGCGTTCTTGGAATAACTGACCGCAGTGTTCGGAAAAATTCCTTCATCGGGATTTGCCGGATTCCATTGATGTCCCCGCGGAAGTGTTCGGAATGTTTCGCCGCCGATGAGAAAACTTGTCCAACGCTGCGGCGTATGCTGTACATTCAAGTAATGCGTTGCCCATGCCTGATTATGCGCCGCATTAAACAAACTGTCATATTGAAACTGACACGCAACCTGCACACCCATGTTGCGGAAATACCGCGCTATTGCCGGATACAAATCAATCTGATTAAGCGTATCGCTTGCATCGAATTCATAAACCAGCCGTGCCTTATCTTTCAACAGTTCCGGTAAATCATTGTCCGCCGTTGCCGACAAAAGATTCCTCTTATCCGCTTGCGGTGTCTGCGTTAAACCGCCCGGATAAATCCCGAAAGTTATTGTTTCGCAGGGACTATCCGCTATTGCCGCATCAACAGCCGGTACATGCCGCAGCCACGCCGAATAAGCAATCGGCTGCTTCGCACCGGTTTCCCGAATCGTTTGACACATCGCTTTGATGTAATGCAAGACCCGCTGATACTGATAAGCGTTCCAAGTATCTGCGAATTCCCAATCTTGCCCCGGCAGTTGGGCGTTCCAATCCTGCCGAATCTGTTTCCGATAAGCAACATTCGGGTCTTCATCGGTATTTTCTTTTGTCTTGTCATTCGTCCAAACTCTTCCGTGCTGTCGGGAAGACAAGTCCAGCAGTTCTCCCCAAGACCAGTACAGCGGTTCGTTGATTATTTCAAACAAAACGAGACAGGGTTCATCAACAAGACGGCGTTTCGTGTAAGGATTGATGTGTTCGAGAAACTGCTTCGTATAACGCTGTTGAATCTGCAATGCTTTCGGTGAAAGAGTCATCGCCTGCATCGGAGTTGTTGCCGAAAACGCATCCGCCCTTGCGTTTGGAGATGGAGAACCCCACCACGCTATCGGTGTCAGCCAGAGATAAATACCGTTCTCATTACATTTCGAAACAAGATAATCCAGTATATCAAGGTGTTCATTGCGGATTAAATTGCCTTCGCCGTCACTGATTTCGGTGTCGAAAACGTGAATCCGAATAACATCAATCCGATTGGGACTTCCACCGGCATTACCGTCTTTGTCGGGTACTAAATCGGCAAGGTCAGTGTTGATAACCTTGTGAAAGTCGGCGTTGCCTTCTTTCAAAAATCTCCATTCGTTCCAACTTTGCGGATAGTAATTGTTTCCCCAGAGGGCGACTTCACCGCCGTCAATGTATTCCAGAACACCGTTGCGGACAACCATCGGACGCAGCGGCAGCGGTTTGCCGATTGGACGCTGCGGTTGCCGCAGTGATTCTTTTTGCTTTTCCAAAGGCGGAAACAAAGACGTTTTTGCCGCTCCATGTTTTACTCCGAGGAAAATATGGTCAGAAGCAATACCGCCGCCGGCATTCGTATTATGAACAGCGATGACGATTTCGTTGACTTCGCCGAAACGAATCATTTCTTTCGGAACCGGATATTCCCGCAGTGTATCCCAGCCGTTGATGCGTCCGATTTCCTTGCCGTTGAAGTACGTTATATCGTTGTCGTCAATCGCTTGAATTGTCAGAAAGAAAGGTATTGCCGCCCAGTCCTCCGGTACAAACACTTCGGTCTTGAGCCAGGTTATGCCGATTTCTTGAAACATTGTCGGCACGGCGGTCTGTTTCCACGCTGCGGATTCGTCCGGTATCTTTCCGATGTTTTGCAAGGTAGTTCCTTCACCGGCGTAGAGCAGTTTCCAATTCTTACCGGAAAGATTTATACCGGTGCATAGTTCGACGGAGTTTTTCAATTCGGGTTTGTTTTTCAGTGTGACCTCAACCGAAGCGGAAGGAAGCGGTTTATCCGCTTCAACGGTAAAATAAAAAAACGAGTTTTGATTTGCTTTCAAGTCCGCTGTTTCGGGCTTGAGCGTTTTGATTTTGAAACCGTCCGGCACTTTAATATCGAGTTGTCCGCCGACGATGTCGGTTTGCGAACGCACCATAGCGGTAATGTACCAAACGGAATGTTCGCCGCCGGATTTGAACTGTAATGATTTTATTTGGGCAGAAAGACGGATTTCTGCCGCTAAAACCGACGAAACGAAGAATGAAAGAACGAAGAAGAGGATAATGTGTTTCATTGGAGTTGGTGCAAAAAGTGAAATCGGTATAAAAAAAGTGAACGGCATTAGTTTAGCCGCAATTCGTAAGAGCCGCAAGACGTTATTTAGCAGTTTTCATTTACCAGTTGAAAATCATCTGCCCGAAGTTATAATTTTGCTCGCTTGTTGACCGTATCTTTTGAATCCTTTTCAGGTAAATCATTATGACAACACGATTCTTAACGCTGATTTGCAGTATGTTTCTCTGCTCGAACGTCTTCGGCGATTTTTACATAGATCCCAATGGAAATGATAACGCCGCCGGAACCAAATATGCCCCTTTTGCCGGTATTGAACGTGCAAGAGACGAAATTCGCAAACAGCGGGAAAACGGAAACAAGGATGCTGTCACAGTGTTCCTGCGCGGCGGTACATATTTTCTGCCGAATGGAATTCGGTTTGAAGCAAAGGACTCCGGTACCGAATCAGCACCGGTCGAGTATAGGGCGTTTGAAAACGAAAAGCCGATTCTTGT
>WRCR01000309.1 GCA_009783865.1 Planctomycetaceae bacterium
CGACTAAATTTTCTCGAAATTTCGATTTATCGTTTTAAAAAACTGACCGATGAACGCCGTTTGTCGGTATTTATTATACTTGTTCCGTAACCCACACAAAACCGCCCCATTTTACCAGTTTAGGCGAATTTTGGTATGATAGGTAAAAAGGAAAGGGCAAATTACTGGTTATGGAACAGGTCTATTATATCAGATTCGGTCGAAATATGAATGTGGTGCGCACTTTGAGCCAGGATACCTGCAAAGTTTAATTTTTGACAAAATAGACAGGATATATTGGATTACTTTTTGAATGGAAAACCTTATTTTCACTTCCCCATACTACTCATATTCACTATTTCCTCAAAATCCATCTTGAATCATCTTGTAAATCCTGTCAAGAAAAAAACTTGCAGGTATCCTGTAAAACGGGAGAGAACTTGCTTTACTAAGAAAAATAAAGTAGAATGGGTTCACTTAGCAAACTTCAACAATTTTCATGTTGCGCTCTCAAAAAAATATCCAAAAAAGAACCTTATTATCATGACCCGCAAATCCTTTTTCGTTTTGTTCCTGTTGTTCCTTTTTCTTGGAACCGTTTCGGCGGTTTCTGCCCAGAATTATCCTCTTGCAGTACAAGGAGTTAAGCCGCCGCGATTGGAAAATCCGCCGTCGAAAACCGAGGTTTTAAAGAGCATCGGAAACGGTGTTAATTTCATCCTCGGCAGACAAAACGCCAATGGTTCATGGGGAACTCCGCGGCAGACGAAACAACTGAACATTTACGCGCCCGGCACTTCACATGATGCTTATCGTGCCGGTACCACTGCACTTTGTCTTTGGGCTTTGCTCGAAGTCGAACAGGCGGCGAAACGCAAGGATAATCCGATTTCGCTGAAAGAAATCGGTGTTGATTCAGACCGATTGACAGCGGCGATTGACAAAGGCGAATGGTGGACGCGGGATAATTTGCTGAAACTGCGCCGCAGTTCCGCTGACGTTCTTTACAATGTCTGGGGACACATTTATTTCATTCAGACACTCGTCAGAATGAAAGACCGGTTTCCCGATGACAAGGAACGCAAAGAATGGATTTGTTCGTTTATCGAAAATCAAATCGAAAAGTTGCAGCGTTATGAAACCCTGAACGGCGGCTGGTTTTACTATGACCATAACGAGACGGCAAAGCCGTCCCAAACAACCGCTTGTTTTGTAACCTCGGCGGGACTGATTGCCTTTAAAGAAGCGCAAAAAGAAGGTATCGAAATTCCGCAGAAGTTAATTGATACAACGATGGCTTCGCTGAAGCGTCAGCGGCTGGGCGACTTTTCATATCTTTACGGTGAATATCTTTGGCAGCAGCCGCGGCGGGGCATCAACCGACCGGCGGGGTCTTTGGGACGTTCTCAATCCTGCAACCTGGCAATGCGGTTATGGGGCGATAAAGATGTTACCGACGAGGTTTTAATCAATTGGCTCAATCGGCTTTATGCGAGGAATGACTGGCTTGATATCGGCAGAAAACGTCCGGTACCGCATGAATCACATTTTCAGATAGCGGGCTACTTTTTTTATTATGCTCACTTTTACGGAGCGTTATGTATTCATGAGATACCGGAGAATGAGCGTCCGGTGTTCAAGGAATTTCTTGCGGATATTCTGGTTAAACTTCAGGAAAAGGACGGTTCGTGGTGGGATTATCCGCTGTACGATTATCATCAGCAATACGGTACCGGTTATGCCGTGCTTTCGCTGATGAGGGCGTTGTAAAAGGGAAATTGCGGGGCTGTTGTGTTGCGAAAAAAATGTTGCCAAACCTTTAACCTATTATTGTCTGTGAGACGCATACTTCTCCTCTTGCTCCTTCTCCCGTTTGCCGGTTGTCATCCATCGGGACCGACTGCCTTTGTACCGCTCAAACCGGTAGTAGTCAATGAAGCCGCCGCATATCCGTCGCAGGAACCGGGAACCAAGCCGCCGATCCTCACCGGATTCGCAACGCTCACGAAAGAACAACTCGACGAAGGTTGGGTGCAACTCTTCGACGGTGTTTCAACATACGGCTGGGAGGTCACGGAAGGAGAAGGAACTATTACCGTTATGACCGATGGAACGAAAAACTACCTCGTTCTCGATAAACAAGACAAGGAAAAGACAATCATTTTACACCGAGGTAGCGAAATCACACTCGAATACAAAAGTGATGGTAAGCATCCTGATTTTTCTACGATACATTTTGAAACATTTCTGGATGCTCAAGCACCACGATATACGTCGATGAACGAATTACGTGGCGTACTTTGTCCCATGGAAATTCAACCGCTCACCGAGTCCGACTGGAAGCCCGCCGCCGGGAAGAGCGAAGCGAAGTGGAGCGACGGCATACTGGAACTGACGGGCGGTCTTGGAATGGTCGAAACGGTCAAGGAGTACGGCGATTTCATTTTGCAACTGGAATACTTTACTGAAAAGGGTGTCAACAGCGGTGTCTTTTTCCGCTGCATACAGGGCGAAATGATGAACGGATACGAAGTCCAGATTTTCAATTCGCCGCCGGACGAGGATTACAAAAAATTCATCGGCACAGACACCGGCGGTATTTTTCGGCGGCAGGTCGGACGCAATGTCGGTCCCAAAGACGGTGAGTGGAACTACCTGACGATTGCCGTCCGCGGGGCGGATGTGGCAACTTGGGTTAATGGCATTCAAGTCACCGATTGGACCGACACACAGGAAGAACACGAAAACCCCCGTAATGGTCTGCGTCTCCAACCGGGTACGATTCAGTTGCAAGGACACGATGCAGATACGAAAATTTTATTTCGCAATTTTCGGATTGTTGAAATCAAGCAGAAACTGTGAAAGGTTCAATGAAACGATTAACCGACGAAGAACTGGAAAAACTCTTGGACGATTCCGAGACCGATGCCTTTGAACGAAAAGAATCGTTCAAAGGGGAGACGCTCAAAAAAGCGAGACAAGCCGTTTGTGCTTTCGCCAACGATTTACCGAACCGCAAAGAGCCGGGGGTACTGTTCATCGGCATTAAAGATGATGGTACGCCATCGGGGGAACCAATCACGGATGAACTTCTTCGACAACTTGTTGAAATGAAAGTCGATGGAAATATACTGCCGCTGCCCGTGATGACGGTGGAAAAACGAATCCTTCACGGTCAGGAAGTTGCTGTTGTTGCCGTTTTTCCTTCTGATAATCCGCCGGTAAAATACGAAGGGCGTATCTGGATTCGCACCGGTCCAAGGAGGGCGATTGCCAACGAGCAGGAAGAACGAATTCTCATCGAAAGGCGACGGTACAAAAATACTCCTTTCGATATTGCACCGCTTCCGCTGGCACAACTTGCCGACCTTTCCCGGTCAAGTTTTGAGAACGATTTTCTTCCCGCAGCGTTTGCACCGGATGTTTTGGCAGAGAATAACCGAACTTACGAGGAGCGGCTTGCTGCGTGCAAGATGATTGTCGCACCGGACGACCCGACACCGACGCGGCTGGGCGTTCTCACATTAGGAAAAGACCCGCAGCATTATGTGCCGGGGGCTTGCATCCAGTTTCTGCGTCTTGCTGGTACTGAATTGGTCGACCCAGTGATGGATGGAGATTTGATTGAAGGAACTCTGCCTAACCTGATTCGGCGAACGGAGGATAAACTGCGCTCCTACAATCGGGCTGCATACGACATTTCGGCGGGTCCTCACGTCATAACGAACGATTATCCGTTTCTGGCACTCCAACAGATTCTATACAATGCGGTCATGCATCGGACTTACGAGAACACGAATGCGCCAGTTCGTATTTGCTGGTACGACGACCGCATCGAAATCAGCAATCCCGGCGGTCCTTATGGGGACGTTACGGTGTCGAATTTTGGTCAGCCGGGCTTCGTCGATTATCGCAACCCGAACATCGCCGCTGTGATGAAAACGTATGGTTTCATTCAACGCTTCGGACGTGGCATTTATGTTGCAGAAAACGAAATGAGACGCAACGGCAATCCGCCGCCGGAATTCCGCGTTGATTCCAGCAGGGTTGTCGTCGTGTTGCGAAAGAGAACAGAGCCGCAATCGAAAGATTGCAAAAAACCATGAAAAAGAAAATTGCTATTACCCTTGTTATTACCCTGATTCTGCTGGTTGTCTGCGGGACAATATGTACGGCGTTCCTCTCAACCAAAAAGGAGATTCTGCTTACCGCCGAAGAGCGGGAAGTTATCGACAGGTTTTGTGAAGAGCAGGGGATTGACGTAGAAGCGAGACCTTTGAATGAAATAATTACTGCCCCTCTTCCTAAAGATGACTCAACGCTGCTTCATATTGCGGCTGCTGCGGGAGACATTGAAGTCGTCAGAATTCTCGTTTCCAAAGGGGAAGATGTTAATGTAAAAACCGAATTTTTCGGTACTACCCCGCTCCACCGGGCGGCATACCTGGGGCATGTTGAAGTCATCAAGTTTCTCGTTTCCAAGGGGGCGAATGTTAATGCGAAAACCCGTTATGACGGTTTTACCCCGCTTCATTTGGCGGCTATAAGCAACGACATTGAGACCGTCAAATTCCTCGTTTCTGCGGGGGCGGATGTTACAGCGAAAAACAGGGAAGGCAAGACACCATCAACACGCAGTAACATTGACATTGCCGCCTATCTCGTTTCCGTAGGGGCACAAGATGTTAATGCGGAAGATGGAGAAGGACGAACGTTGCTTTTTTGGGCTGCACATCAGGGAAATGTTCAAGCCGTCAAATTGCTAATCTCCGCAGGAGCAGATGTTAATACAAAAACTATGAACGGCAGTACCCCTCTCCATATGGCGGTACGCCATAACGTCGAAATAGTCCAATTGCTCGTTTCCGGAGGAGCAGATGTTAACGCAAAAACTATGGACGGCGAAACTCCGCTTGATTGGGCAGTGCGGCGAGAGAATACGGCGGTCATCGAATACCTTTCCGGCTTGCCGAAGGGAGAATCAAAATGAACGAAGAGAACCGCACAGTCAAGCGAACCCTGAAATACTGCAATCTAGACAATGTTTGTAGCGGTCGGCTGCCAATCCCCACAAAATTTTTCCACCCTTAGCCAGTCCGCTAACAAGTTTCATTTTTTATCCCGAATATTCTAGCTGGGTATTGTGGTTTTGCTTGGCACCGTTCCCTCACTTCTCGCACCGTTCGCTCCCCCTTTCGCAACAACTGCGCCAATGATAGTGCTATATTCATCAAGACCGTCCACGCCTTGC
>WRCR01000310.1 GCA_009783865.1 Planctomycetaceae bacterium
AGGTAAAACAACGTTAAAATAGGTAGTCACTATGTGCAAAATGATACAATTTACAGAAGTGTTTTGTTTTCAAGTAGTTACGTCAATAAAATTTTTTAATTTAGGGCTTGATGTTAGGTGGTTGTTGCCACTTGCTTGGAAACTTGCAATCGGACGGGCTAATAGAGTTGAGGGCTGTTATTTTTCCAAAAAGGCGGTAAAATAAGACACGTTAATTTTATTTCACCCCATTTCGCAAATAAGGAAAATAACAATGAGCAGTACGATTATTGATGTCCGCGGTCGGCAGATTCTTGACAGCCGCGGCAATCCTACAGTTGAAGTCGATGTTACCCTCGAAGATGGTTCTTTCGGCAGAGCCGCCGTTCCAAGCGGGGCTTCCACCGGTGAACGCGAAGCAATCGAACTCCGCGACGGCGATAAAGGCAATTATTGCGGCAAAAGCGTCAACAAAGCAGTTGCCAACGTCAACGAAATTATCGCCGACGAACTCATCGGCTATGATGCCCTCGACCAATTCGCCGTTGACTCACTTATGCTGGAACTCGACGGCACAGAAAATAAGAGCAAGCTCGGCGCAAATGCAATACTCGGCGTTTCACTCGCCGTTGCAAAAGCCGCCGCCGCTTGCACCAGTCAGCCGCTTTACCGCTATCTCGGCGGAATCGGCGCAAGAATCATTCCTGCCCCGATGATGAACGTCATCAACGGCGGTGCGCACGCCGACAATGACGTGGATATGCAGGAGTTTATGATTTTTCCGCTCGGCTTTGATTCATTCAAGGAAGCAATCCGTGCCGGATGTGAAACATTTCACGCTCTCAAAAATGTTTTGAAGAAAAGAGGTTATTCCACCAATGTCGGTGATGAAGGCGGGTTTGCTCCCGAGTTGAAGAGCAACGAAGAGGCACTCGAAGTCATCATCGAAGCAATCAAGAACGCCGGTTATGAACCCGGTAAGCAAATCTATATCGCTATGGACTGCGCTTCGTCCGAGTATTACAATCGGGAGAAGAATGTCTACACTCTTGGCGGAAAAAAGAACCCTGCCGATGGAAAGGATTACACCAGTGAACAGATAGCCGGCTTGCTTGCGGGCTGGTGCGGCAAATATCCGATTGTTTCGATTGAAGACGGTCTCGACCAAAACGATTGGGACGGTTGGAAATTTCTCACGAAGAAAATCGGCGATAAAGTTCAACTCGTCGGCGATGACCTTTTCGTGACCAACGTCAAGTGCTTGCAGCAAGGTATCGACAACGGAATTGCCAACTCGATTCTCATCAAGGTTAATCAAATCGGTTCACTGACGGAAACGATTGATGCGATTCGGCTTGCGCACAGCAATGGTTATACTTCGATTTCGTCTCACCGCTCCGGTGAAACGGAAGATGCGACCATTGCCGACCTCGCTGTTGCTCTCGGAACTGGGCAAATCAAGACGGGTTCTGCTTCCCGAACTGACCGGATGGCGAAGTACAATCAGTTGCTTCGGATTGAAGAAGAACTCGGCGGCGGCGCGATTTACGGCGGTCCGCTTTTCCCCAAATTAAGAGGTCGCTAAATACTATTAGCGTAGGATTTCAATCCTACGCCATGTTAACTTATGATAAACTGGCAGCGTTTCAAAGAGATTATTGATTCATCTTCTACGGTGGTGTTGACGGCGCACCTGCGTCCTGACGGCGACTGTCTCGGCAACGAGATGGCGATGTACGCCGCGTTGACTTTCATCGGAAAGGAGGTGCGAATCGTTAATCCGCAAAGAACGCCGCCGAATTTGAGTTACATCGACCCTGCTAATAAAATTAAAGCGTTGGAGGATTTAACTGCGGAAGAACGGCAATGGATGGATACCGCTTCGCTTCACCTTGTTCTTGACACGATGTTTTGGGTGCAACTCGGTCCAATGGCGGAGGTGTTCCGAAACAGCAATGCAAAGTGCAAAGCGGTTATTGACCATCATGAAAACGGCGATGACATCGGAGCGGAGGACTTCGTCAATTCTGATGCCGTTGCAAACGGTGTTCTTGTTTTTGAGGCAATCCGCGCTTTGGGAATTCCGTTCACGAAGGAAATTGCCGACCCTGTTTTTACGGCAATCGCAACGGATACTGGTTGGTTTCGTTTCGCGGGTGTGGATGGTGATACCTTCCGGATTGCGGCGGACTTGCTTGATGTCGGCGTTGTCCCCAGCGAGATTTACCGCCTTAATTATGAACAGGAAAGTTTGGGGAAGGTTCGGCTGACCGGTCGGATTCTTTCCAATGTAGAAGTACATTTTGACAACAAGGTTTATTTCACATACGTTTTGCAGGACGATTTTGAGAAAGCGGGTGCGCTGCCTTCGGATACTGAAGACGTGATTAACACGTTGCTGCGGATTCAGGATTCCAAGATGGCGGTGTTGATGTCCGAACTGAAGGACGGTACTTTCAAAATCAGTTTTCGGAGCAGATGTGAGGTCGATTGCAGCAAGTTAGCGCGGCAATTCAGCGGCGGCGGACATAAAGCGGCAGCCGGTGCTTCGTCTTCGGAATCGTTTGAAGAAACAAAAAAAAATCTGTTGGCGGCAATCGAAAAGGAACTTGAACAACTATGCAGCGGATACTGCTAAAATCGAAGATACATCGTGCGGTCTTGACCGGCACGAACATCAACTACGAAGGGAGCATCACGATTGACCCGCTCCTTTTGGAAGCGGCGGATATTCTGCCGTTTGAGCAGGTTCACGTTTTGAATTTGAACAACGGAAGCCGGTTGATTACATATACGATTGAAGGCGAGCGCGGCAGCGGCATCATGGAATTGAATGGACCGGCTGCGAGAGCGGGTATTGCCGGTGACATTATTGTCGTTCTAACTTATGTGAATGTTGACGAAAAAGAAATCGCCTACCATTGTCCGAAAATTATTCTGGTTGATGAAAAGAATCGGTTGAAGTAATCAGTACCGCAAGCGCAGGCGACAAAGCGGACAGGTATTATTTTATGTGACAAACCCTTTCAAAACATGCGGTCAACACGAGCGACTGATGGCGCATTATCGTCAGGTTCCGCCGGGCGATTATGTGGAACTCGCCAAGTTGAAAACAGATACAAATCTGATACAGTCAAAGTTGGCAGGGTTCTGCACATGTACCCGTCGGAAACGGGTTGAAATCCATTGAATTTGAAGATTCTCAAAGTATAATAGAACCGGCGATAAGTCCTTGCAGTGCAATAGCTTGCAAATATATTCCGCTTGCTGTAGATGCACATATACTGTGTAAATATCGGGGCGAGAGGATTTGAACCTCCGACCTTTTGACCCCCAGTCAAACGCGCTAAACCAGGCTGCGCCACGCCCCGATAAAATCTCACCACGCAGTATTATTCCATTTTTTCGGCATTTTGCAAGCCCCCGCTGTCCGACACCGCATTCCACACTATGTACGCGGACGAGTTATCCAAATATAAGGTTCTGCTCCAACCGCAATAAGCCGACACGGTAACGTTATAAATCTTCCCGAAATCGGAAAAACAAAAAGAAAAGGAATATACCATTCCGACCGTCTTAAGGTCGTCACAGTGAAGCATAATAAAATAAAAAACACCGGTATAACAAGGCGTTTGTCGCTGTGTTCTACGTTGGACAATCCAGAAGGACAGAAGTTAATGGAGGATATACCGGAGGCGATTTGCAACGAAAAGCCGCTGCTTATGAACAAGGCGTATGAAGACAATGCTTGCCGCAAAAAGACGAGAAAATTGAAAATGAAACCGGTAGTTCCGCCGAAGAGCTATCGTAAGAAACCGTGGAGATATAACAAGAAGTTGTACAAAAGCCGGAACACGGTAGAGCACTACTTCCGTAATGCCGAAATGTTTTTCTTGCAGTTCTGAAATGCTTCGCTGTTCACAATTTCCGTTCCATTCTTCAGGCGATTGTTAACGTCATCCCAGATTTCCTTATTGAATTCTGCACAGAACCGCTGACATCTCTGCGTGACAAAATCCTTTTGAATCTTTCTGAATAACTTCGCAATACCTCCGGCAATTCCTTCCGAACCTGCGGCAAGCAGCGTTTCACCGCCGTAAGTCGTTATAACGCCTCCCGCTATCATGGAACCGAAAACAGGAAGTCCAACAACCGCAGAACCGCCCAATACTAAAACGCCCGTAAGCAAAGGATGCGCCGCCGACATAACATTGTCAATTCTCCGCAGCCATACATCCGTTTGCGGGTTTTCGGACTTCCAATCGTCCAGCCGTTTCCGCAGCAGCACTCGGAAGTCATCATTGACCGGTTCCAGCGAAGACAATACCTTGTGGGCTGTCTCCAAAATTGCGACACGATGTTCGCCGGTCAACAATTTCGAAAGTTCCCGCTTCAAAACGGGATTGTACGATGCCGCCAAGCGTTCCAGTTTTTGAAACATATTTTCGCAGAGTTCAACTGCTGCCTCACGTTCAATTTTCTCGAAGTCCGTAAAAGAAACGGGGGAAACCGGTTTGCGTCCAAGATATTCTGTCGAGATATAACCGCCCACTTTTTTTATCGGAAAAAGCAGTATTTGCCCTGATTTTCTATAAAACGAATTGAGTGTTTTTGACCAATCGGGTCTGCTCTCAGACCACCAGAGACGAATTTCTTCCGCCAGTATGGAAGACGGCAGAAAAGCCCATTCGACGGTTGTTTCACCGTTATGTTTCAGCGTTTCCTGCGCCTCAGCAAACTGTTTCGCAGCGGTCTCAATGCGGGCAAGGTATGCCGATATTCCAGCGGACTGGTCATTCAGGACATCCAGCGCGCCGAGCAGTGTTTGCGTTTTAATATCGTTAAACTTTAACTCGCTTAAGAATGTGTTAAAGTTGACTTGTCCGATTAACGTAGCGGTCTGCTTATCGTCTTGTATCAATACTTCATGAAACGGCAGCGTCAGATTTTCCGCTTGTGTTCTGCTGTGCGGCACTGCCAGAATACAAAGCGGCTGCACTTTCGTTTCCGTAATGAACTGTTCAATCCAGCGGGGAATATGCTGCACGTCTTCGTCAAGGTCCAGCATATTAAACAGAACGATGACGGGCTTTTTTGCCGCAGCGGCTTCGCGGTAAAACCGGCGGACGGCTGCATCGTTGTATTTTTCCTGCGTCAAAACGGCAACGATAACATCGGCGGCGGTGCGGATTTTCTCTGCCCGCTTCCAATTCATCTTGGCAGCGGAATCAATGTCCGGC
>WRCR01000311.1 GCA_009783865.1 Planctomycetaceae bacterium
CATCAATCCTATCCTCGAAAAACCTGTTTTTCGTCTTTTTTTTGCGATTCCAATCTAATGCGTGCGAGTGTCGACTCCTGCCAAGTCACAACCTCTATTTTTTCCCAAAAACTGAGCAAGGAAGAGAATTCCGTTGAATTATCACATGGCGACAACCCTTCCGGTTCACCTGCCAAAATGCTTGTCAAACAAGAATATGCACAGAATACAAGCGCAATCGCCATTGTTTTGATTGTTGGGATATGTTTTTTCATTTTCAGTAGTTTGTAAAACGTAAAACTGGTATTGTCAGACGCAAGTTCTTTTCTGATAATGGCTTGTATACAAAACATAATCCGTTTTTCAGGAGGAAAAACTATGCGTCCGATAAGGAAAAATTATCCACAATTTCACCAAGAAGTCAATACTGCTGCTCTCGTTGCAGTTGCCAGAGGAACATCTATGAAAACGGTCGTTAAGCAGTTGTTAAAACAATGCAGAATACGGACTTCGACAAGAAATCCGTTGCTGCGGTTATTTTATTTTGCGTTGAACATGTTATTGCGAAACTTATGGATTGATTTTGAACGTGAGGTTGTTATGAGCGGTAAAGTGAAAAAGTAAAAGACGAGTGAGTATTACGGGTTTGATAATTTTCGGAACGATTTGGTGAAATTATTTGCCGAATCAATACCGATTTTAACTGCTTGCAATTCCACGAGTACACTGTAAAATAAGGAACATAATGGTGTTTTGCAAACTACTGAAATTGCCAAAGATGCGGCGTGTCTCGACTTTGTTTTTACCGTTATGGAAAAACAAAAGGTCGGAAACCATCGGGCAATCGTCTTCATATGACCAATGATTCTGTCAAGTAATAATGTTGTCTTTTTTAGCGTAGGATTTCTAATCCTCCGCTGTATTTTCATTTGTTTCCAGTATATGCGCCGGGTATGGAGTAAGTCCTTTCCATTAACTTTGCCAGATACGGAATAAGCACCTCAGCCATTCGGAACATTCCCAAGTCGGACGGGTGCGAACTGTCCACAGTGCCTTCGTCATCATCTCCGAGGAGTCCGTCAGCCGGAACATAACTAATGTTCTTTTTTTCCTCCGCTGTCAATTTATCGAACGCTTCACGAAAATACTTGCGCTTTTCGGCATGCGTTTTTAACTGCTGCGGTTTGAGCCAAGCGTTGGTATTTGTTCTGTCTTCAACAAGCAATAACGGTGTATCCGGTCTTGCTTTGCGGACTTCACGAAGAAAAATCTCCGCCCGCTCTTTTACCTGTTCCGGCTGCATATTCGGCAAAGCGTCAATGATATAGACGGAAGCATCTTTTTCCGCAATGAATTGCGCTAAATCCTTTTCCATTTTTGCATTGCCGGAAAAGCCGAAATTGATGACCGGAAGATTGAACCGCCGACCAAGAATTGCCGGTACCGTCATACCCGGTCTTGAAGCGGAACAGCCCTGCGTAATTGACGACCCGTAGTATACAATCGGCTTCTGCGGAAGCGGCTGCACTGCTTCAAATTTGCTTCCGGCTGGTACACCGATAGACAGCGAAATCGTAGCGTTATACAGCGGCAAATAGAGCATATATTCCCGCATTTCTTTGCTGACATCGCTCAGCACTATCGACTCATATTTTTTCGCATTGGGTTTGCTGAACCCCGCCCACCGCCATTTGCCGTTTTGGTCTTTAGCATAAAGGTCCAGACCGGCAGAACCGACTTTTGTCATGTGTTCCATTGCAGTATCATTGCCGATTTCGTGGCGGGCAATAATTTTCGTACCGTCAGTTTTGAAACGAACAACGATACCGGCGGACTGACCGGAAAGTCCCCAAACGGATTTCGTGACTTTGTCTTCCGCCCGCTTCGGCAAACGGGTGAACGGCGTTGTCGTGTCATCAAAAGCACGCCCTTCATTTTTCCATTGTGTTGTGTCATACCAGTCAACATCATTTTCGGTGAGCGGTTTAACTTCTTCCGATATAAGGTGCTGCGGAACTGCGATAAATAGAAAAATGATAAACAAAAATGATAATTTGTACTGCATAGTATTTCCTTAAAATAAAAAAAGTTAAAAACAAGGAAGTGGGTCAAAACACCGGCATATTTCAATTTCCGCCGATGTTTGTTTTGACTTGATAGACACTTTTTCGGGCAGTGATATACAAGGTCTTTTTATCTTTGCCGCCGAAACAAACATTGGACGGTGTTTCGGGAACCTTAATCCGCGCAATTTCTTTGCCCGCCGGATTCAAAACGATAACTTCCGTCACTGTGATATAAACATTGCCGTTTTTATCAATCGTCATTCCGTCAATTCCGTTTTCGTAAAACAAGGTCTTGTTTGTGATTGAAGCGTCCGGCTGAATATCGTATTTCCAGACCTTTCGTCCTTTTTCGTCGGTGATGTAAAGCGTTTTACCGTCGGGAGTTCCGACAAGTCCATTGGGACGCAGGAGGTCGTTGGTAACCTGTTTGACGCTTTTTATGTCCGGCGAAATGTAATAAACGTGTTCGCCGTCCTGAACGACTTTGAAGTCCTTTCCATACACGGGGTCGGTGAAATAGATACCGCCTTTCGGGTCAACCCAAAGGTCATTCGGTTTGTTAAACCGCTTGCCTTCGTATTGAGAAGCGATAACGGTTCTCTTTGCGTTTTTGTCGTAAGCAACAACGCAGCCGGTGCCGCCTTCGCAGACATAAAGTATGTCGTCTTTACCGAAGTACATACCGTTGGCATGTTCAGATTCCTCGACGAACACGGACAACTTTTTATCAACCGACCACTTGTGGATTTTACTGTTTGGGTCATCGACAAAGAACAAGTTACCGGCGGAGTCAACGGCGGGACCTTCGGTGAAACCGAAGCCGTCCGCAATTTTTTCTACTGCCGCATCAGGGGCAACGATTACATCGTTTGCTGAAACGGACAGTACCGCTAACGAAAAGAATACGAAAGAAAAAATTAAGTGTTTCATTGGTGTTTGATGTGGAAAAAGGAGGGTGTACTTGAAAATGAAATTGAATTTACTTTTACATTGATTATTATCTCTTAATCGTTTCTGCGAACAAATTGTTTTCCTGCATATTTTCATAAAGGGGTTTAATCATCGGCTTAACCGGCATTTTTAACCGTTCTTCTGCTATTTTACAATAATCGGGATTCAATTCAAATCCGATATAGTTACGTCCATTTCGCCTTGCCGAAACAGCGGTTGTTCCGCTTCCCATAAACGGGTCAAACACTAATCCGCCTTTCGGACAACTCGCTAATATCATTCTGTCAACTACTTCTAACGGTTTTTGTGTCGGATGGTTTACTCTTTCGGAATGTATTCGATGCAGTCGTGAAATACTCCATACATCTTTCGGATTATAACCAACTTCCAGCCATTTTTTACCTACGAAAATTGAGCGGCTGCGGGCTTTTTTTGTTTCCGCGTCGTAAGGAATTCGGACTGCATCTAAATCAAAATAATAGTTCTTTGTTTTCGCAAAGAATCCTATCGTATCGTGAACGGACGAAAACCTTCTTGTGCTGCCGCCCATACTGGGAACTTTTCTATCCCAAACAATTTCGTTAAGCATAATCATGCGCTTTTTCAATGCACAAAACACTTCCGGTGAAAACCGCCAGGTAAGAAAAATATAAAGCGAACCGGTTAATTTGAGTTTAGGCAAGCACAAGTCAATCCACGATTCAGACCATCGCAGATAATCATCGGCATCGATTTTATCCGAATCATTCCCATAATCCTTGCCGAGACCATACGGCGGGTCGGCAAGAATCAAATCAACAGAATCGTCTTCAATTTTATCGATTCCGTTAAAAAGGTCTTCGTTGTAGATATTGTTAACTATCATTTTCATTAAATGACGGCAGGAAGCGGAAAAGTTTCAGATATATTCCACGTATTGTATCGATGTCATCGAGGATACACTGAATTTCTGAATTCATATCTAACCCTCTCTCCTATTCCACGGCATTGCCGATTTTCCGCGCCCGCTTCGGCTTGTCAATATCAATACCGCAGGCAACACCGGTTTGTACGAGGATATTCCACCCCGCCAGCAGTTGGAAATACTCATCGTAGCAGGCAAGTTTCGGAATCGTTATAGTCGGGAACAAAGTCGGCTTTGAAGATACCGCTATCACCGTCATTCCGACACCATCAACCAAATTCTTGCGGTAAAATTCTGCGTCCTGTTCAAACGGTTCAATCAAAATCACAACATCTTCGGGATTCATCACTTCCTCAATGCCGTGAACGACAAGCGTTCCCTCAAGATATTGGCTGCGCTTGCGGGTTATTTCGTTGGTCTTCAAAGCAAGTTCTTCCGCAACACCGTTGTTCCGACCGGCAAGATAGATAACCGGCGCGGCTGATAATTTTTCAACAAGCGTCGTATCATATTCTGCCGCAAGAACTTCCGCCGCTAATTTTCCCGCTTCATTTTTTCTTTCGGGACAGGAACAGCCGCGAAGCGCAACCTCCACCGATTGATACATCAACGCCTGTTCGACAACGCTCATTGTTGCCGCTACCGCATCTTCTTTGCCGCAAGAAAGAACCAGCGAGTCCGCCATTTCCGTCAAGCGGGTACCGGCATTCGCAGTGACACCGAACAATTCGGTATGTTTTTCGTCTTTCAATTTTTGCAGCAGCGCAATCAATTCCTTCGTTTGTCCGCTGTTTGATGCGCCCGCCACCGTCCATTTCGATAAATCGTATTCCAGCGATTGCCGCCCGCCCGCCGTTGCAACCGGTAAGGTCGAACCATGCCGGAGCATTGAATAGATAAACCGCTTTGCTGGAAAGATTCGGCTGGAACCTTCGCCGGTCAGGAAAAGACGATTCGTCTTTTTGACGGAAGCGGCAATGTTGCCCGTTTGTTGAAAGTTGAAACCGGAAATAATTTCCGGCGCGCGCAGCATTTCACGGACAAGAGCGAAATTCTTGTATTTGTTGTCTTGAAGACTCATCGGATTTCTAATAAGTTAAAGGTGAATTAGACAATGGACTAAAAAGGGATACTAAATGTATCACAAACTTTTGGGAATTGCAACCCGCTTTGGGAGACGGCAGATTGCAGTTCAGCGGCGGACTCCAAGTCCGCCGATTATTTAGCCGGTACTCCGAGCAGCTATGACGACGATATTTAGCCCCTACTCGTATTGCAGAAGCGATACAA
>WRCR01000312.1 GCA_009783865.1 Planctomycetaceae bacterium
CTTCCTTATCGGACGCATAGTTCTTCCTCCTGAAAAACGGATTAGGTTTAGTACACAATCCATTATCAGAAAAGAACTTGCGTCTGACAATACCAGTTTTACGTTTTACAAACTACTGATCAATGGTCAAGTTGGTTGTACCGAAACTGACGATGGCGACAGAGCCATATTGATGAGACGTATTGATAACGATTGGCAATACGGTGCCGCCGAGCGTGATTTTGTTCTGCGACGCAGTAGTGCGGACGACGATGAGATCGTTCACGGTCGTTGCCGCCGCCGCAATGGCATTGCGCAATGCCGTGTCGTTGTTGAGTTGAGTCCCCTCAATCGTGATGACGTTGTAGTCGTTGTAATTGGTGAGACCCAACTCGGCGTACTGTGCCTTGATAGCGGCGAAGTCATCCGCATTGACTGCCGCGAGGAGTTCTCGGCTTTCGAGGGTTTCATGGCGGAGGACACGGAAACGGGACGGTTTTTTAGCATTGGTTTTCATAGAAAAATTCTCCAAAAGAAAGGGAAAGCAGGGGGGGAACCGCTGCTTATGCAACGGGCTATCAACAGAATATGTTAATCAAAAAAGAGAATCTTGTCAATAGAAAAACCGGCGGTCTTAGAGACCGCCGCTAAACAGTTATCACTTGTTCTTACTGCAACAGAGTTTATACTTCTTGCCGCTGCCGCAGGGGCACGGTTCGTTCTTGCCGACAGCGGGTCCCTGATAAACGGGTCCCCGATTGCGAATCGGCTCTAACTTCTTTTCTCCGCCGGCACCGTCTGCCGTCTCCGTCTGCTGCCGCTGAAAATCGCTTATTGTGGAATTAGCCGCAACTTCGTCCTTGCGGGTCTCCGTCTCTTTCCAAATCGATGCAACAAAGCCGGGGTCTAGTTGTTCCATTCGGAAAATTAAATCCGAAACACGGGCATAAACGGTTCCCCACATCTCCGCAAAGATTTTCATTCCTTCTTTCTTGAAGGCAACTTTCGGGTCAACCTGCGCATAACCCATCAGTCCGATGCCGGCACGCAAGTGGTCCATCGCAAGAAGATGTTCTTTCCAAATCGAATCGAGAATCTGCAAAACCAGCGAGCGTTCCATTTCCCGCATTTCGGGATTAAACCGCATCTCGGCAATCGAACACACGCGGTCTTCTACTTCAGTAATGTCCCAACTGCGGATAATTTCCGGTGTTAGACCTTCGGGAAGTACGGCTTCGGCAAATTCTTTGTTAGCCCAATCGCAGAACTCCCGGCATTTTTCGTTGTTCTTAATCATCTGCCGCGGAACGATATTGCCGTCTGTTGAACCGCTTCTTGATGCATACTTTCCGGTGTATTTCGTCGTTTTCTGTTTCGCTATACTTCTTGCAGCAAACTTTGAACCGGCACTGATTTTTCCTGCTGCGCCGCTGACCGTCGTTTCTGCTATCTGCCGCCGTAAAGCGTCAGGGTCAATTCCGCTTCCGCGAAGCAATTCGTCAATCTTTTCCCGCAGTCCTCTATAGACCTCGTTGACATGTTCCGAAGCAATTTTACTCTGAGCGAACATTATCTCTTCAATTTCATGCCGCTGTTTGCTTTTCAAGTCCTCCAGCGAAAGAACTACGCCGAAACGCTGTTTTGCCCACTCTACTAAACCTTCGCGGTCATAACGCCTTCCGTGATTGTCATTTATAGTAAAGTGCATCAGACCGGCTAACACCGGAAATTGTATTTCTTTCTCGTGATACTTCTCGTGAGTGAGTTTTCGGATTTTTTCTTTTAGTTGCGCCGCCTCGGATGCCTTTGCTTCTTCAATCGGGAAATCAATTCCGAATTTTATTTTCAACCACGCAACAGCGGAACGCAAACCGTAATCCTTGTCAAGCAATTCCTTACCATCGGCAAGATTTACACGCCGGATAAATTCCGCTGCTTTATCAATGAGCGTTTGCGGAAGATTTTCTTTTGGAATCTTTTTCAAATCGCGGTCTGTATAACTCGTTTTCCACATCGAATTAGACCATTTCGCCAAGTCCTGCCAATTCCAATCAGCTTCGTCACCGTCTTCCGGCAAGTCGGTATCAATCTGGTCGATAACCTTTGATTCCGCCATTCGGATAGCGTGGTCAACGGCATATTCATCTGCCTGCTGGAAGTCCATACCCCGAAAATCGCGGGCTTCAAACGGAATATTAAGACGCGCACCGACCCAAGCCGCAAACGATGCTGCTTCGTAATCCTTGCTCAAAAAGTTTGCAAGAAAGCGGTCAACTTGGTCGTCAATCATTTCGAGAATTAACTCTTTGCAGTTTGCGCCGTCAAGAATCCGCTGTCGATAACCATAGACGGATTTCCGTTGAAAGTCCATTACTTCATCGTATTCAAGCAGGTTTTTACGAATATCGAAGTTACGTTCTTCCACTTTTCTTTGCGCCCCTTCAATACGGCGGCTGACCATTTTGCTTTCGATGACTTGTCCTTCTTCCATTCCGAGCATAGTCATAATCCGTTTCACCCATTCACCGGCGAAGATACGCATCAAGTCGTCTTCGAGCGAAAGGAAAAAACGTGAACTGCCGGGGTCTCCCTGCCGACCGGTTCGTCCGCGAAGTTGCAAGTCAATGCGGCGTGCTTCGTGACGTTCCGTGCCGATGATATGCAGTCCGCCCATTTCGCGCACAAGTTCGCCTTCCGCTCTCATCTGTTCCCGCTGTTCAATTTCGTTGACGAGATTCGTCCAAATATCACGAGGAACTTCAAGACGAGTCGGATACTGTAACTGCAACTGACTCCATGCCATCGCTTCAGGATTTCCGCCGAGTATAATATCCGTTCCGCGTCCTGCCATGTTGGTCGCAATAGTCACCGCTCCTTTGCGTCCAGCTTGTGCAACGATTTCTGCTTCCCGCTGATGATGTTTAGCGTTGAGTACCTGATGTTTGATTCCCCGCTGGTCTAACATTCGGGAAACCAATTCGCTTTTTTCAATCGAAACGGTACCGACGAGAATCGGTCTGCCGCGGTAAGAAACCGCTTTGATGTCTTTTCGGCTAATCCATTCGGGCTGTTTCGTACCTTTAGGTATTATTTCGATGCGGTCGTCTTCTTCCCGCACAATTGTTCCCCAGATTTCGTTGGAACCGCCGACTTCGAGAACGTCCCATTTGTTGAGACGTTCAATTTCTTCGACTATAGCGATGAATTTTTCCCGTTCCGATTTGTAAATGGCATCGGGATGATTGACACGCTGCAAAGAACGGTTTGTCGGTATCGCAATAACGTCAAGATTATAAATCTTGAGGAATTCAGACGCTTCCGTCATACCGGTACCGGTCATACCGGCAAGTTTATCGTAGAGTTTGAAGAAGTTTTGCAGCGTGACGGTTGCCAGCGTTTGATTTTCTTCTTTGACGCGGACTCCTTCTTTTGCTTCGACCGCTTGATGAAGTCCATCGCTCCAGTTGCGTCCCGGCATTGCACGACCGGTGAATTCGTCAACGATGACGATTTCTTCGCCGTCAATCATGTAATTGACATCGAGTTTATACAGATGATGCGCACGCAGTGCGTTGTCGATTAAATGGGGCCACTCCATATTTCCCGCGGTGTAAAACGATTCAACTCCGACAAGACGTTCAGCGTGGCGAATACCGGCATCATTCAAGTGAGCGGTATGTTCTTTTTCGTTGACTTCAAAATCGGTATTGCGCGTTAATTGACGGGCAATTTTATCTGCCAAACTGTACTTGGCAACGTCATCGTGAGCAGGACCGGCAATGATTAGCGGCGTTCTTGCTTCGTCAATGAGAATGTTGTCGACTTCGTCAATGATGGCGAAATGCAGTTTGCCTTGTACCTGCTGATATTGCGAAGGATATTTATTGTCGCCCTTTGCCGCAAACTTCATGTTGTCGCGGAGATAGTCGAAACCGAATTCGTTATTTGTTCCGTAAGTGATATTGCATTGATATGCTTTCTGGCGTTCATCGGCCGGCATATTGCTTTGAATTGTCCCGACGGAAATGCCGAGAGCGATGTAGAGCGGCCCCATCCATTCCATATCGCGGCGTGCAAGATAATCATTAACAGTAACAACGTGAACGCCTCTGCCTTCGAGAGCGTTGAGATAAGCGGGCAGTGTTGCGACCAGCGTTTTACCTTCGCCGGTGACCATTTCGGCAATGCAGCCGCTGTGAAGAACTATGCCGCCGATGAGTTGCACGTCATAATGCCGCAAACCTAGAACGCGGCGACCTGCTTCACGGCAGACGGCAAATGCTTCGATGAGTATGTCATCTAGTGTTTCGCCGTCTTCGAGACGTTTTTTGAATTCGTCGGTTTTAGCCCGAAGTTCTTCGTCCGAAAGTTTCATCATTTCGGGTTCGAGTGCACCGATGGCATCGATTTTCGGCTGCAGCCGTTTGATATATCGGGCGTTAGACGAACCGAACAGAGACGTGATGTTGTTCTCTATCCAGCGTGTCATCGCATTGAAAAAATCGCCGACGTAGTCGAACAGGCGTTCAAAAAATTCCATTATTTTACAAGTTTAGGATGTTTTATTGCGGAACGAAGGAATATACAACTACCCCATTGTCATTATTTGTCAAATTCTAGCACTAAAAGGGTGTTAGTCAAGTATGGCTATAACATCGTCACGTCACCTTCAAAGTCGAATTTTGCTAACATATTCAATTTTTCTTCGTAAATATATTTAGATTATCTCGAAAAATCCAATTTTTACGGAGGTTCCAATGATTTCCTTGAGCAATCAGCCGGACACGCTTGAGGCATTGAAAGCGGCGTTTAATGAAGAGCGTATGCTTTGTCAAGAGCCGGTTTGTGATGAAACGCTTGATAAAAAAAGGGGCTTATTGAAGTCCGCCGATATTATTTTGATTTAGATAATGCGGATTGGCTTCGGTCGGAATTGAAGGTGATGTGGCATCACCAAGAACAAGCATCGCAGGTGAAATTGGTACGAAAATAAAAGTTCGCCTCGAATTCCTTGAAGGACGAAGGCACCTGCCGATTATTCATATCTCACGAATTTAATTCTGCCTAGTTGTAAAAGAACATTCTGCACTCAAAGTGCGCACTGTATTCAAATTCTGAATGAATCTGATACAATCAAAGACCGACAGACGGCGTTCATCGGTCAGTTTTTCAAAACAACAAATCGAAATTTCGTGAAAAATTAGTC
>WRCR01000313.1 GCA_009783865.1 Planctomycetaceae bacterium
AAACAACGAAAATAAAAGCCCCCGGATTATTAAACGGCGTTAACATTACATCTTTAACCGGCGAAAAAATCAGCATTGCCAATGACGGTACATTCTCCTTCACCGGCGGCTTGGTTTATGCCGATATGCCGATGCTCAATGATGTGATGCCCCGCAAGATAAAACGTGAAGGCGGTGTTAGCATTCCTCTGCCAGTGAAAACCGTTGTTTCGCCGTTTGCCGTTGTGTATCGTTTTGATAATGATGCCGTCCAGCCGCAAAGCAAGGGTTATCGGTTGAAAAATACGGAAGCACAGCGGATACCGCTGACTCTCCGAATCTATAACTTCGATGACAAGGAACATCAGTTGACCTTCAAACCGTTGAATGAAACCGGCAAGATGCAACTCAAAGAAGGAGAACCGAAGAGCGTCACAATACCGACAAGAAATTGGACGGAGCAAACAATAACTGCGGACCTTGCACCGGAATTCGTCAAGGACTCATCGGCTGCGCTGCGTTTTGAATATGCCGATGCGAAAGGAATTCTTGCCGCCTGCCCGATGCAATTGGTGTTTCTCGGTTCGCCGAATTGGAAAACACTAATGACACAGAAAAAGGATTTTGTGCGTCTTCCAATTGAGCAGAAGTCATCATGGCGGCAAAACATCGGAGCGAAGGGAAAGATTGATTTCCGCACTGCCGAAGCAGCGAAAGAGTTGCAAGACGAACCGAAGTCGGTTTTCGCTTATAGTGCAACTTTCGGTGAAGGCGACCGCTGGTGCTATCCGGTTTATAAGATACCGGAAGAAATTGATATGTCGGAGTACAGCGGCATGATAGTCCGCGGCAGATGCAATGAAGAGAAAACAACGCAGCCGCGCCTGATGGTTTATGAAACGAAACAGGGCAGCGGTTATATGACCGATATGTTTCCTGCGGACGGACAATGGCATACGGCAATGATTCCGTTCAAGACGCTGGGATATGTTGGCGCAACTGCTCCCGACCCGAATGGTGTTCTCGATTTGGATGAAGTTAGAACGTTTTCTTTCGGCTTCAATACGAAAGCGAAAGATTGCACGTTGGAAATCAGCGATTGCCTGCTGTATAAGTAGCACAAATCGTTTAGCGTGCGGTTCAACGAACCACCGCTATTTTACTTTAACGTATGTACCGGAGTACCGGCTAAATCGGGATAGTCCGAGCGGTTGTGCGAACCGCGTGTCTCTTGCCGTTCCAATGCGCCTTCCAAAATCAACTTTGCCGTCATCAGCATGTTTTGAATCTCCCAGCCGTCTATCATTTTGAATTGACGCAGAAACATATAACTCGACCAACGCCGAACATCTTCCAGAGCGTGTTTCAAGTCCTCCTCGTTGCGGACAACACCGGCATTCCGCCACATCACGCTCTTCAATGCGTTTCGTATGTCTTCCAAGTCAATCTCGTGTTTGTAATCAAGCGGCGGCAGCGGTTTGTTTTCAATGAAATTAACCTCGTAATCGTTGTGTATATTCTCCGAAATGAGCGATGCGTTTCGACCAGCGGAACTTCCGTACACTAATGCTTCAAGCAGTGAATTGGATGCAAGCCGATTTGCGCCGTGCAGTTTCGTGCTTGAGACCTCGCCGATAGCCCAAAGCCCGTTTAACGAAGTCCTGCCGTCTTCATCGACGAGAATACCGCCCATTGCGTAATGTGCTCCGGGTCGAACCGGTATTCGGTCGCGGGCAATGTCAATTCCGAACTGCCGGCAAGTTGCTGCTATGCCGGGAAATCTTTCGTAAATCCAATCCGCCGGTTTGCTAGTCAAGTCGAGAAACACGTTTGCCGAATTCGTTTTCTCCATCTGTTTCACGATGCTTCGGCTGACCACATCACGGGGTGCTAACTCACTGCGGCTGTCATACTCCGGCATGAACCGCTTTCCGTATCGGTCAACGAGTATTGCTCCTTCGCCGCGCACTGCTTCCGAAATTAAACTTCGGCTGCTGCCTGCTATATATAGAACGGTCGGATGAAATTGAATGAATTCCATGTCCCGAATCATTGCACCGGCGCGGTATGCCATTGCAATGCCGTCACCTGTTGCGACTTCAGGATTCGTGGTTTCGCGGTAAAGTTGTCCGCAGCCGCCGGTGGCTAAAATCGTTTGTTTCGCCCAAATCAATTCTTTTTCGTCATGTTTTTTCCAATAGACGATTGCGCCGCGGCAGGTATTGCCTTCCGTTAGTAAATCGAGAGCAAAAGTGTTTTTCCAGATTCGGATGTTAGGACGGCGTTTGACTTCTTCGATAACTGAACGAATCATTTCTCTGCCGGTAGAATCGCCGTGGGCGTGCAGAATCCGGTTGCTGCGATGTCCGCCTTCGCGTCCGAGTAAAATATCACCGTCCGGTGTTTTATCGAATTGCGTGCCGATTTCCAACAGTTGCCGAATTTCGTCGGGACCTTTTCGGACAACATTTTCGACTATGCTTCGGTCACAAAGTTCACCGCCGGCAGTTAAGGTATCTTCGATATGTTCTTCTAAGGAATCGTTTTTTGCCCAGACCGCTGCAATACCGCCTTGGGCATTGACACTGTTGGAGTTTGTTAATCCGCCTTTGCTGATAAGCAATACCTGCAAGGACGGATGAACTGCCAGTGCAGCCCGCAGACCGGCGAGTCCGCCGCCGATGATCAAAACATCGGTGAAAAAATGCGGATGCCGCTTCGGATGAAATGGAACAAGGTATCTGACGCTCATTTTTGTGTCTGTCCGCTTTAATTGATGTCTTAGCAGTTTTAACTTTATCGTTTTAATTAAAATAACGAAAAAGAACGGAAAGTCAAGGACAAAGTCCCACGCGCTGCATTGGAAACGCTACGTCGTGTCAATAAATAATACGCATTACTTCCGCATGCAGCACCGCATTAGCGGCAATGCCGTCTTTACCGAGATGCGTTGCGTTGCCTTTCCAATCGGTGAATTTGCCGCCGGCTTCTTCAATAATCACCGGCAGCGGTCCCGTATCCCAATCGGATAGGATAGGGTCAATCATTATATCCGCTCTGCCGCAGGCGACCATTGCATAGCCGTAAGCATCACCCCAAGTGCGGGTTAGATACGTCTTCTCTTCAAGCAAGTTAATTACACGTTCCCGCTGCGTTGTTTTGAATGTTTTTACTTCGCTTGTGAGAAAAAGTGCTTCGCTCAATTCGCTGCATTGAGAAACGCTAACCCGCTGCGGTTCGGCAAGTTGCGGCGAAGCGAGAAATGTTCCGGTGCCGCGTGCAGCCCAGACCATTTCGCCGGTTGCGGGCAGCGCGATGACACCGGCGATGTTGTATCCGTCTTTTTCAACACCGATGAGACAACTGTAAAGCGGTACGCCGTAAATGAACGATTTCGTTCCGTCAATGGGGTCGAGTATCCAGCGGTATCCGCTTGTGCCTTCTTTGTTTGGATATTCTTCGCCGAGAATTGCGTCTTGCGGAAAATTTTCTTCGATTCTTTTGCGCATCAGCAGTTCGGCTTCTCTGTCGGCGATGGTAACCGGCGTGTTATCGTCTTTTCGAAACACTTTGAGGCGGGACGACTCGTAAAAATACCGCAGTGTTAATTCCGCCGCTTCTTCGGCAATTCTTTTGGCTAATGTTAGGTGGTCAAGCATGTTATTCTAATAATATTTAGCCGGTACTCCGGCTTCTGGTTTTACAATCGAATGCATCGAAATTCACTGAAAATTTCGTTTCGCTCTCGTCATGTACTGATTCAACCCGTTTGTTTGCAATTTCAACAAATTCGGTATTCCGTTCTATTCCGATAAAATCACGTCCTAACCGTTTGCAAACAGCGGGAACGGTACCGACCCCGCAAAATGGGTCAAGAACTAAATCGCCTTCGCAGGAACTTGCCCGAATCAGCCGTTCCATTAATTTTTCGGGCTTTTGTATCGTGTTTAACGCCTTACGGTTCACTAACTCTTTCGATTTATAAGTCAACTGTTTAATGTCGCCCCAAACATCACCGGGATTTTTACCCTGTTCATTAAACTTTGTTTTGCCGTATTGTCCGTTGACAACAGACGGAACACGTTCACAGCGCAACCGGTGTTCCAATTCGACAAGTTGCGGTATCCGAATATCATCAAGATTGTATGCCTTCGGTTTATCTCCTTTTGTAAAATAGCAGATAATATCGTAATTATTTGTATAGTTTCGCCGCCCTTGTGCTAATCGGCTCGGCTGATACCAAACAATTTTCGATTGCAATTTCAGAAAAGGACGATAATCGATAAAGTCGATGCAATCCGGTTTTCCGAACAGATACAAGGTTCCGCCGGGTTTTAATTTCTGCGAAAAGATTTTAATTAGGTTTAGATTGAATTCCTGAATACTGCTGACTTTGTCCCAATCGTTATCTGTTACTCCATAAGGACCATCGCAGATTATTAAGTCGATGCTGCCGTTATTGAGATGCGGTAAAATTTCCAGCGCGTCGGACTTATAAATCCGATTGCTCTGCTGAATAATATTAAATGTTTTGCGGTGTGTCGTCATTTTATATCAACTCCATTTTCCACCATTCTAATCCAACCCCGCTTCGCTTTCAATACGGTATTCCTTTCCTTGAAACGAATTTCGGCGGCGAAACTCCTCGTCAACAGCATTGCGGGCAGCGTGCTTCACCGCCGTCCAAGCAGGCGCAAGCAGAAATTCTTCCGATGCCTCGCCCGATATTCTTTCAATTACCGTCTCCGGCGGCAAACGCTCAATGAAATCAACCGCATAAGCAGCGTACTCTTCCAACGACGGCAGCCGAATTGTTCCTTCCGTATACATACTTGCCAGCAGCGTATTACGCACAACATACAAATTATGAAGTTTAACACAAGCAGGTTTCAACTTCGCAACTTCGTTTGCCGTCTGCCGAATCTCTTCCGCGCTCTCCTGCGGTACGCCGAGTATCAGATGTATTCCCAGCCGAATCCTCCTCTGCACAGCCCGCTGATACGAGTCAAGAAAGTCAGCGTAAGTATGACCGCGCCGCAGAAAATCAAGACACTTTTGATGAATCGTCTGCAAACCGATTTCAAGTTGAATGTCCGTTTCTCTTGAAAGTGCCGCAAGCAAATCCAAAACATCATTAGGCAGCACATCGGGACGCGTTCCGATTGCCAGCCCGACAACTTCAT
>WRCR01000314.1 GCA_009783865.1 Planctomycetaceae bacterium
TCGGACTAAAACTCCGATAAGTCCGCTAGACAGTGTTATTTTCTGTTTATCTTTTCGGAAAATGACGGTTGTTTTATCGTACAATGGTAGGTTGAGAACGGATTCTAATACACTTGAGTTGGGCAAAACAATGTCGCTTTTGAAATCAAAATCGTTTTGGAACGGAGTCCTTGCGGCAGTAATAATTAGTGCTGTTTGCGCTTCTTCAATGGCATTTGCACCCGAAGGAATGCGTCTTTGGAAGCCCTATCAGCCGGAGCAGTTCGGGGGACAGAGAAGAGATGCAGACGGCGTGTACGGGTCGGTCAGTGCGATTATTTGGAAGGTAGACAGTCCGCGCAATATAAATAATGACAATGTAGACCCTACTGGAAGTATAAGAACGAACTTCATTGATACGGATTTCGGACTTGGTACCCGCGTCACCTTCGGCAACCGTCTGGGACATTGGGGCTGGCTGGTTAGAGGGTACGGAATATCCGGTCTCGGCGGAAGTTTAGACCGGGAAGGATATTCATGGTTTAGACCTGCTGCTACTCCTCCATATCCGCGTGTTATTCGAGTGATTAATAATCCTACTGGAGGAGGATTTGCTTGGGATATTGTAGAGGGAGTAGTAGATTACATCTCGGATATCAAAAACGTAATGAATGGCAAAACGAAATTAAGCACGAGTGTAGATATCATTGACCTTGAATTGTTAGGTACTTATCGTGCGCATCCATTTAAGTGGGGGAATTTAGAACTGTCGGCAGGTGCCAGATATTGGGATTTTAAGGATAGGCTGCAACTTTCGCACGAGGTGACGAACAACGTATATGCATACAGTTATTATGAGGGGGCAGCATTTTCGGCAGCAGATAGTTTTACAATAATTGTAGCGAATACCAGAGGAGAGTTAGAAACAGTAGGTATAAATAACAGTTCCAACAATAACAATAGGCTCAATAACGACCCTGAGCCGCTGATTTTAACTGTTGAAGATATGTATAAACGGCAGGCGCGCAATACGATAGTGGGTCCGCAGGTCGGTATGAGTGTTTCCCGCAGAAATAAACGTTGGACTTTCGGGGCTGATGCGGCTTTTATAGCAGGCATAAATAATCAATCGTTCCGCTATTATCAAGGGACAGAGGTAAGATTCGGAGCGATTAACAGGTACAACCAAAGCAACAACAGCAGCGGTAACCGCGGCGGTTCGGGTGATGATGCCTCTAATCTGTCTGTTCCCCAATTGCTGGCATTAGAATTCGGAACTATAAGTCCGGTTGTGACGGCGATGGGACGCGCGAGAAGAACCGTTTTTTCGCCTGGTGCAGATATGCAACTTTGGACAAAATGGCAATGGACGGATGCAGTCGGCATCAAACTTGGTTTTGATTCTACAATCTTCAATCGTATTGTCCGCGGCGAGGATATATATGTAGTAGACCCGCCGGCACTATCAACCGCCCTGCCGACATTAGCCATAAACAGCAAAGGGCGCACAGTGATAACTTACGGCATTAATATTGGTCTAGAAATTAAGCGGTAGCATATTGTTAGTGCAGGATTAGAAATCCTGCGCAAATAAAAACTGTAGTTCGCCACCGTCTATTCTAATGCGACGGCAGTGTGTCGCCCATGAAATTTTCCGGCGAGACCTGCCAATCTGCGGCACCGGTGTCCCGATATTTCTTGACGGGCATATCCCAACTGACCTGCCGAAGGTGTCTGTGAAAAATGAACCGCTGCTGCCGGTCTGTGAACACCGGTGCATTGTCGGCAAGCCAAGTTGCCTGCGCTCCGGCAGTAGTCATCCGCATCAAGTCCCCGCCGTGCATTCGATGCCAAAGCGTACAAAGCATTCCGTCCAACTTGGCTTCGGCTACCGTTTTACCCAGCGAAAACGTGCCGCTTGCCTTGTTCCACGGACAGGCGAGAACCATAAACCCTTGTTCCTTGAAAAACCGCATCGTAGGCCACTGTTCGTTTTCCTTCGGAGTCCCGTATTGCCAATCGCAAATAACAATATCCTTTGGCAACTGTTCAAGAAGTCCTTCCGTTTTAGGGTTTCCAACAGCGGTGTAGCCCTTCCAGCGCGGGTTTGATTTCTGAATCAGCATGTCGTGCCACATCATAATTCGGCAGTTCCGCTCCGCAAGAAGTTTTTGAAAGTAGAGCAGATGTTCCATGAAAAGTTTTTTATAGTCGGCACGGCGGCAAGAACGGCATTGAGCGGGTTCGTATGCTTCATCGCAGCCGATATGAAAATAAGGAGGATTGTCGAACACTTCGTACATTTCCAAAACGGCTTCGGTAAGTACTTTTCGGACAGCCGGATTACTGAGACACCAGACCCAGCCGTCCGGTTCAAACAACGGAAGATATTCCGGGAACAAATCGAGAGTGGTATGTTTGCCGGTCACTTCCCGACTGCCGGAGGCGTGTCCGAACATAGGAATAAACGGAATCAGCGTTACGCCGAGTTCCTTGCCGAGAGCAACGAGTTTTTTGACTTCTTGCGGCGTGGTATGGAATTCCTTCCAGCAAAGTTCCGGATGTAAGGCGAACATAAAATTACCGCGGAATTCAATGACGACATGATTAAACTTGTAATATGCCGCAAGCCGAATTGCTTGTTCGATACGAAACTGCGTTATTTCGGGAAACCAAGTGACGTGCAGACCGCGAAACGCCATTGCAGGGGCATCGTCAATTTCAGTTTCGGGAATACGAAAGTCAACGGTTTTCAACGTTCCGCGATTGGATTCCGCCAACTGCCGAAGAGTCGAAAAAGCGTGTCTGACACCGGCGAAGTCAGCGGCAGAAATCGTCACGGTCTTTCCGGCGGCTTTGACTCGATAGACATCCGGTTCCTTAATTGTATCTTTTACCGCTATGCTAACCGCCGGTTCAGCCCCGAAGCAACGGCGAAACAGTGCGGCGGTGTTGGCTTTGGCAGAGGCATCTTCTTTAGCAAGTTCGACAACAACGGTAGTTGATTTATCGAGTATTACTTCGGGACCATCTGTGAACTGGATGTTTTTCGGTGTCGGCACAAGCCGGTTTTTCAACACTTCAACTTCCGGCGCAGGTAATTCCGCCGCAATGACAACAGTACCTAGCAACAGGAAACACACAAGGGCAAACGAACCGCTTTTCGGAATAAATGATTTCATCGTTTTATCGGGGGTTAGTTGTTTTATAAAATGAACGATGAGCATTCTGACACACCGCACAAAAAAGTCAATATATAATAGTCGCCGCCAAAGAAATTGGGAACCGGCGGAATTATAATCCGCGGAAGTTCTAACATACACGTTAAAGTTGGCAAGAGCAAAAAGTGCCGCTTTTACTTTATTCACCCTTATTGAAATTCAGCAAAAACGCATTAAATTGATGGACATGGGGTATGTCACCCCGAAAATTTTACACTGTTTTTTTCAGATAAGCCGCAAAATTTTGTCGCAGTTTTCCTCAAAAAAGTATAATACTTATAGAATGTTGGATATTTCCATTTAACGCCTTTTCACCACGTCTTATAAGAAAGGACGAAACTATGAGAAAGTTGATTGTTACATTAGCCATCGGGGCATTCTGCTTCTTTGCATCGAATGTTTCCCAGGCTCAGCCCGGCTCGGCGGAAGAAATTGTGAAAGCACAAGCGCAAAAGTTTTCCGAAGCCGACGTTTTTGAAAACGCCGACACCGATGCCAACCTGCAAAAAGCTATCGTGTTTGCAGGGGACGAACCCGCAGGCACCGTCAAGTGCTGGGGGTGGTACTACCGCCCTGTCTACAGATTTTGGTGGCGGCCCTGGTACTATCGTCCATACTATGTTTATCACCGGTACGTTGTACCTGTGTGTGCAACCCCTGTCGTTCAGGCAACTATTGCAGTTTCTCCCGTCGTTGCCCCGGTAGTTGCTCCTGTTCCCGCTGTTGCACCAGCCCCCGCTGCTACCGCAACTGCCATAGCCCCGCCCGGCGGCTCCGCAACTGCCACAGCCAGCACCACCACAGGTGCTGTCGTTGCTGCGGACCCGGCACCCTCCACACCGATGGCAGCCAAGGGACTCCGAAAGGGTGATGTCATCACGGCAATCAACGGCAAACCAATTAAAAGTTTGACGGACCTGAAAAACATAACGGCAGATACGGAAATTACCTTTCATAAGGGCAGTAATGTTAAGTACGCCGGAAACCTGCTCAAGAACGGAGACGAGGAATTTATGAAAAGTTTCACCGGTATGCAGGAAGTCGAAGCCGGTACACTATTGACGAAAGCCGAAATCAAAGCCGGAAACTTCGATATGTACAAGTTCTTCGAGCAGAAAACGGGACCAAGTTTCGGTGTCAGAGCGGCTGACAATAACGGCAACGGCGTGAAAGTTACGGAAGTTGTGGCTGGACAGTCAGGGCAGAAAGCCGGTTTTGAAGTCAACGATGTTATACTCGAAATCAACGGCACAAAGATAGGCAGCGAATCGGCTTATTCAGATGCCATTGACCGGGCAGGCAGCGTTGCACGCATGAAAATTATCTGCGGCAAAACAAATCGAACTCTTGACGTGGATGTGATGTTGAATAAATAGTCCCTAACCAGCCGTTGCAATGCCGGGAATATAATCCCGGTTTTGCAGCGGTTTTTCTTTCAGTATAAAACAAGGAGCCAGTCAATGAAGTACGTTTATACTATACTTGCTATATTATTTCTTTTTTGCGGAACATCAGTATTTGCTCAGACCAGCCGCGGAGCATTTGTCGAAGATATTAATAACGAACATTCCTCATTTGCCGTGCGAGTCGATGTTAATCACAGCAGCCGCATTTACACAAAAGACGATTTGTTGCAGGCAACTGTAACGTCAAGCGAAAATGGCTATCTATATCTGTTTTACCGTGATGCTGTCGGAAACGTCTCCGTGCTGTTTCCCAATCGGTTTCAGCAGGAAAACAGCATTCGGAAAAATGAAACTGTCGCAGTTCCTGCACCGGGAAGCAATTTCAAGATACGGATGGACGCTCCGTTCGGCAGCGAAATGTTAAAAGCAGTAGTTTCGCTCAAACCGCTGACGTACATAGATACCGCTGCCTTTATCGGTGCTTCCGCTACACCGGTCAATGAAACAACGGCGAAGTCATTCTCGAAGTCATTTGAAAAAAA
>WRCR01000315.1 GCA_009783865.1 Planctomycetaceae bacterium
CTCTTCTCTCCTGTAAAAGGATTCACACCGGTTGCGGTTACAGAATTATCGTAACGGTAAGGTCTTTTCCAAGGGTCAAGCGGCACATCATCACCTTTAGTAAACGGCGTTGCGCGTTTTTTCAACATCGTATACAGATTTGGGTTTGACATACCGAGTCCGTAAGGATTGGTACCAGGCATCCCCTGCTGTCCCATTCCAAAACCGGTTGGGTCCATACCTCCGACCATACCAGCCGTGCCGCCCATACTTGGGTCCATTCCGGGATTCATACCTGTTGGGTCCATTCCCGGCATCATACCGGGATTCATCCCGGGCTGCATACCACCGACTGCGCCAGCCATACCCATTCCACTGGGGTCGGTCATTCCCATGCCGGGATTCATCATGCCCATGCCTGGATTCATCATATCCATACCGCCGACGGCAACCGCTCCGCCGGGCATTGAATTTGGGTCGCTGCCCGGCATCGTACCGAAACTTTGCTGCATACCGGGCAAACCGGTCTGGATACCGGTCATTTCGTTTGCCGGCACGAAAATCAATGCCCGCAAGCCCTGTTCTGTGGTTGGATATGTTCCGAACTGCGTTGCGTAATCCTCCAATGCTCCTTCGAACATTTTAATTTGCGTCTCCGCCCGATTGTCATTAGAACGGTTGCGGGCAGATAAGATGTTCGGCACCAAAAGTGCAACCAAAGCCATGATGATTACAAAAACGAACAAAATTTCGATGAGCGTGAAGCCCGACCGATGTGTCCCGTTTAGGGAAGAAATACTGTTTTTCATTTGAACAAACCTCGCGTTAGGGAACGATGGTAAATTTCCATTGACGTTATTATACCATAAAATTCGGAAAAAGTACAGGGCGGTTTAAGAGTTTTTTCAAATTTCACTTTAATTTTCTCCCCAGTAGTGCCTCGATGCAAATCGCCGACCAACTCTCGAAGTTCGACAAGTCCTGCCGCAACTCTTCCAGCGGGACAAAGCCGGACTCCAGCAAGTCCGGCTCATTAGAACGGACATTCGGCTTGTCTAATTCAAAAAGGTGAACGATACCCAAATGGACTTTGCCGACATCGGTGCTGTCATCGTTAATCAACCCGATGCAGGATTCCCGATATAGTGAATCCAGTACAATTTCTTCTTGCAATTCCCGCAGCATCCCTTCACGGTAAAAGTCCGTTTGCGGCGATTTATCCCAATCGACTGACGATACGTGACCGCCGACTCCGACGCTGCGTTTGCTGTGCAGCCGGCTTTCCCCCATTCCTTTGCCGCGGACATAATGAAATAAACTCAAGTTTCCGCTTTCGTCTTTATGTGAAAAGAGCATATACGGAATCAACTGCTTATAACTCGGGTCTTTTTCGGTGATGCTGCGCAGCCGGAATTGTACATTTTCCGGTGCGAGCAGCATATCGATGTATTGATTTACATCGCCGCAAAAGCCCTGAAAATAGCCGATGCTTTCAAATAATTTTGTTGGGACGGTTAAAACGTATTCTTCGGTTGACATAGTCGCTGTTTATCTGGTGTTGAAGTAATATCAATTCTTATTTTGACACATATTTGACGTTTTTGCAATATAATCATACTAATCGTTTAATCAATGTAATCAGCGGTTCTGATATTTTTTCCTGCAAAATTCCGTTTTTCTGAAAAAATGTTCTTGACTTTCTGCTGGAAATGATTTATCATAGTTATGGTGTATTGTTTTTGAAACGTTATTTTAAGGGAGATTTATATGAAAAAGACAGGTGTAATACTAGGCAATTCGAGGGGGGGACGCGAAGCATTCACTCTCGTTGAACTTCTCGTAGTCATTGCCATTATCGGCGTTCTCATTGCTTTGCTTTTGCCTGCTGTGCAAGCCGCTCGTGAGGCGGCAAGACGCTCAACTTGTACGAACCACCTCAAACAACTTGGGCTGGCACTGCACAACTATCACGATGTTCAAGGCGCATTTCCTACCGGTCGCGGCGGTCCCCATGCTGCAACGGTAAGCACTACCGCACTCGGCAGTATGAACAATCACGACAGGTGCTGGGGACCTTGGATTTTCCTCGCTCCCTACATGGAGTTGACAAGCCAGTATGATTTGTTCACGTCGTGGATTGCGAAAAGCGATGCCGCGGTGACGCAAGGGCAGATTGGCAAGACGGGCTATATTTTCCCGCCTTGGCACTACGGTACGTATAATCAGGCGGACCCTGATTACCGCACTCTTCTCGGTACGCCGATTGCGGTGTTGAAATGTCCTTCGGATAACTTTGCCAAACGGATTTATGCTACCGGAGCAGCACTTTCAACTTCCACTGCGTCAGTCAACGCAATGCGAAATTACGTTTACAATCGCGGTGATTGGCTTGCCCAGACCGGTAATACCGGAGGAGCGCACTCCGGCGAAAACAACTACGTTCTGTCTTGCGGCAGAACGCGGGGGGTTTTCAACAGCGGTCTATGGCGCGACTTTTCGGCATGCACTGACGGAACGAGCAATACGCTCGCCTTTTCAGAACTTGCAGTATCCGGGGTACCTAATGCTACAACGATTCGCGGCGGGGCGATGCTAATAACCGGTATGAATACGGAAATTAACGGGGCACTTTGTCTTTCCACTAAAGACGGGGTATATCTAAAAGCGGTTGCCGGAGCAACAATCTGCAATCCTGAAAAAGGATTCCTATTTGAAGGTAGAAACAACGGCGGTTTTACGACGGTTCTTCCGCCCAACTCGCCGACTTGCTTTCAAGGAAACACTTATGGATGGGGAATTACCACCCCCGACAGTTATCATTCCGGCGGTGTCAACGCCGCGAATGTTGACGGCTCCGTCCGCTTTATCTCCGATACGATTGCGCATGGCGACCCTGCTGCGTATCAGCAAAGTACTGGAGCATCAGTTTATGGCGTTTGGGGGGCATTAGGTTCCGTCAACGGCGGCGAAAGTACAACACTATAGCATCCATTCAATTTTAGCGTAGGATTTTAATCCTACGCAATAATAATTTTTTACAAAGGAAAACAGCAATGAAGACAAAATATAAAGCATTTACACTCGTTGAACTTTTAGTGGTCATCGCTATCATCGGCGTTTTGATTGCTTTGCTGCTTCCTGCTGTTCAGGCGGCACGCGAGGCGGCGCGGCGGATGCAATGCGCCAACAACCTGAAGCAATACGCTATTGGGATGCACAACTACCATGATGCTCAAAAGGCATTTCCCGGTTCGCGGGGCGGTCCGAAAGCCAAATACTATACCGATCAAGCCGACTTAGACAACCGCTGGAGCAACCATAACAGCCAGTGGAATCCGCTTACTTGGTGCTTGCCTTTCATGGAACAGACGGCGCGCTATGACTTGCTTATGTCCGTTAAGAGTGCCGATGGGCGGCTTGTCGCACCTTGGAATAACCGCGCAGAAGCCAACGCTATACCGCAGTTTTATTCGGAAAGAATTTCTACGGTGGAATGTCCCTCTGACCCATACGCCCGTGTACCGGGGTTTCCTGATGCCAATCCCGACGGACGTTTACATGCGCGCCGCAGTTATGTTTCCTGCTTGGCAGATTGGGTCTATCAAGGCGGCTCTAACGGCAATCACATAGACAGTGCTAATCATCGGGGAATGCTTCAGCCGAAGGAATATAATGACGTTGGTGCTTGTACGGACGGAACAAGTAATACGCTGCTCTTTTCTGAATCCGTTGTTTCTGTCGCGGGAAGCCGGGACATCAGGAATATGATGATTACCGGAGCATTAGCAGAATACAGGGCTAATCCAAGTTATGTTTATGATTTTGTAGAACCCGGCAGCAAACAGTACAAAGCCGGTGTAAGTTTTCCGTACCCTGAAATTGGTGCTTTCCTTTTTGACGGGCGGGCAATGACGGGCTGTTTTACTACCATCTTGCCGCCGAACGGTCCCAGTATGACCGATTCGACAGGCGCGCCTTACGGCTGCGGTATATCTTCTCCGTCAAGTTTTCATTCGGGCGGTGTCAACGTTGCTTTCGTTGATGGTTCCGGCTCCTTTATTTCCGAAACGATAGATTGCGGAAATACCGGCTGGGCTTGCGGCGGAACAGCAGCCAACCCTGCCGGCTGGGACCAGGTTGCCCGACAATCGAACTACGGTGTTTGGGGGGCTATAGGCACACGAAACGGTGCCGAATCCAAGAGATAACAGCAACTTTTTCCTTTTTTTCCTTATTCGAAATGCCGCGATATTTTTTAACCGTTGTAGTAATCGGAACATTATGTCTGTGTTTGTCGGGATGCAGTAAGCCGAACAAGCCGGAGGGTTTTCCGCCGCTTTATCCTTGTGAAGTTACCATCAAGATGAATGGTGCCGCCTTGGAAGGTGCCAACGTTAAATTTCAATCTGCGGATGCCCGTTGGCCTTCAGGAAGTGTTACCAACGCTAAGGGAGTTGCCGAAATCAGCACCTTCGGTCATGCCGGCGTACCGGAAGGGGATTACAAGGTCTTGGTGTCGAAATACGAATTGCCGGCAGTGACGGACGACAATACTCCCCAGAGAGGTGGAGATAACCCGGCGGCAAAGCCCTTAGTACATCAAAAATTCCGCTCGGCAGCAACAACGCCGCTCAATTGTACTGTGACCAAAGGCGGTCCGAACCGATTTGAATTTACAGTCGAATAGTGTAGAACTGTGCAGGATTACTGTATTTTTGAAATACGCCTACGCTAAGGGATTGTTCCATGAAACACTTTTTTCTTCTAACTGTGTTCGCTGCTTTAACGTTTGTCTCATCGGCAATGGGCAGCGAACTGTTTCCTTTCGTCATTTCGTTTGACGCTCCCGATAACATCACAAATATCTCGAAGCGTCTCGATGCTCCTGCCGGAAAACACGGCTTCATAAAAGTTGCCGACGGACATTTTGTCAACGACAAAGAACGAATCCGATTTTGGGGAACCAACATCTGCACTGCCGCCTGCGTTCCTGACAAAGCCGCTGCTGACCGCATGGCAGCCCGCTTAGCGCGGTTCGGAATCAACTGCGCCCGCCTGCATCAGTATGATGGCACCCACATTTGGGGCGGCGGGAATGCCAAAACCAAGATGACATTCGACCCGGAGCAA
>WRCR01000316.1 GCA_009783865.1 Planctomycetaceae bacterium
AGGACAGCGGCGTATTCCGACCCAAAGTGCGAAACACATAAAAGGGCGCAGAACCTTCGGCGGACAGCGGCAGTATCTTCCGTTGAAAGTTAATCAGGCGGGTGTTATGCCGATTATCTTCGCTTCCAGTTTGCTGCTTTTTCCGCAAGCACTTTTCCAGTATGCATACGGTGCAGGAGGCGGAGCCGGAACCGGATTGTGGGGGGCATTCGTCGGTTTTTGTCATGACATTTTCCAGCGTCAGACATACACTTGGAATCTCATGTTCATTGTCGGGATATTCTTCTTCTGTTATTTCTGGACGGCGGTAACATTCAACCCGAAAGATATGGCGGATAACCTGAAAAATTACGGTTCGTTTATTCCCGGTTATCGTCCCGGAAGTACGACCGCCAGTTACTTAGAAAAAGTGATGGTGCGCATCACATACGTCGGCGCAGCATTTTTAGCAGTAATTGCAGTTTTGCCGAGCATTATTTCGACATTGATAATACCGGACAACTATGCTCTTGCCGGATTTTTCGGCGGCACCAGTTTGCTCATCGTGGTCAGCGTTGTCATCGACCTTGTTGATAAAATCGACAGTCATCTTGTGATGCGCAACTACAAGGGAATACTGGATAAAGGCAAATAATATAGAACGAATTTTTTACAAAGAGGGTTAAAACGATGCGGGTTATTTTCATTGGTCCTCCGGGTGCCGGCAAAGGAACACAAGCGGAAAAGATGGTTGCGAAATACAAGTTAGCACATCTTTCCACCGGCGACATGCTCCGCGCCGCAAGAGATGCCAAGACCGAAATCGGTGTCGAAGCAGAAAAATACATGTCCAGCGGACAACTGGTTCCCGATGACGTGATTATCGGCGTGATTTCCGAGCGGCTGAAACAGCCCGACTGCGCTGCCGGCTGTCTTCTCGACGGCTTTCCGAGAACCACCGCCCAAGCGGAAGCACTCGATAAAATGCTCGCCGAAAACGCGTCAAAGTTGGACGTTGTCCTTGAATTGCGGGTTCCCGATGAAGAACTTTACAAACGTCTATCCGGTCGCGGAAGAGCGGATGACAAACCCGAAGTGATTAAAGAGCGTCTTGTTGCTTACAACAATCAGACAAGCCCGTTGCTTGATTACTACGGCAAAAAAGGACTTTTGAAGACGGTTGACGGACTTGGTACAGTTGATGATATTTTCATAAGAATCGAAAAAATCCTTGATGAATACGCTGTCTAGAAGAAACTGCGAGACAGAACCGAAAACGGCGGAACAAATCAACAGAATGCGGAAGGCGGGTTTGTATGTCTGGCACGCCTTACAAATAGCGAAGGCGAATGTCAAACCGGGAATCACAACCGGCGAGATTGACCGGCAGATAGAACGCTTTTTTGATGATATAAAAGCTGTTTCGCTTTTCAAAGGGTTTCCCGGTATTGTTCCTTATCCCGCGGTCACTTGTATCAGCGTGAACGAGGAAGTGGTTCACGGGATACCGGGTAAGAAAAAATTGGAGGAAGGCGATATTGTCAGTGTTGATACGGGATGCAAGGTGCTGGATTTAGGCAGCAAAACACTGGGTTGGTGCGGCGACGCAGCAGCAACTTTTCCGGTCGGTGATATATCGGAAGAAGCCCGAAGATTGATTGACGTTACGAGACAGGTACTTCAACTTGCGATAGACGAGATTCCAAAGTGCAACCTTTGGAGCGAAGTCGGTAGGAAAATGGAGGAATTTGTCAAGCGGTATCGGTTTTCGGTTGTTGAATCGCACGTGGGACACGGAATCGGACGTGAATTGCACGAAGTACCGCAGGTGCCAAATTATTATTGTTGCGAGTTTGTCAATAAGGGCGATTTTGTCCTGAAACCGGGAACGGTCATCGCTGTTGAACCGATGGTCAATGCTGGGACAAAGCGGGTCAGAATGTTGGGCGACCATTGGACGATAATAACGTCCGACAGAAAGTTGAGTGCGCATTTTGAACACACATTGGCGATAACGGCTTCCGGTGTTAAGATTTTGACGGGTCCGCCTGCGACAGAAAACGAAAAAATTGATATTTCGCCCTACATCCTTTTGTAAATCGTTAATTTTGCCGTTTTTTCGGCGAATTTTCAATAGGGTATCCTTGTCAAAACAATTTATAGTAATAGAATTAAAGAGACAGTTTTGGGGCAGTTAGTTTTCGGGTTATTTTTGCGAAAGTCAGGTTGAGTAATGAAGGTTAGAGCGAGTGTACGCAGGATTTGTGAAAACTGCAAAGTTGTCAAACGCCGCGGGCGGGTTTATGTTATTTGTATAAATCCCCGTCATAAGCAGCGTCAGGGCTAAATTATCGTTCATATTTGGTTATTTTTGCGTTTTGGAGAGTTAGTATGCCTCGTGTTTTAGGTGTTGATATTCCAAATAACAAACAGATTGTTATTGCGTTGACTTATCTTTACGGCGTGGGTCCTGCTACGGCACGTGAACTTTGCCGCAAAGCCGGTGTTGTTCCGAGTGTTCGGGCAAAGGATTTAAGCGAAAACGATATTGCTAAAATCGGTTCGCTGTTGGACAATGATTACGTCGTTGAAGGACAACTGCGCCGTCAGGTAAATCAGAATATTCAGCGTCTTCGTGAAATCGGATGTTATCGCGGTGTGCGTCACCGAAAAGGTTTGCCGGTTCGCGGACAGCGCACCAGAACGAATGCCCGAACCCGCAAAGGTCCCAAGAAGACCGTCGCCGGAAAGAAGGGTGTCAAGGACTTACGTTGATGTTTTCACAGTTTCGGATTGTTGACCGGATGTCTTCAACTATAAAAATTCAAGTATAAGAAGTTAGTTCAGAGAGGTTTTTAGTGGCAAAAACAGTAAAAAAACGGAAAATCAAGAGGAGTGTTGCTGTCGGTATTGCACACGTTAAAGCGACGTTTAACAATACCATCGTGACAATAACCGACATGAAGGGCGACACTTTATGCTGGGCAACCGGCGGTACCTGCAACTTCAAGGGCAGCCGAAAAAGCACGCCGTTTGCGGGACAAATGGCGGCTCAACAAGCGGCAGAGAAAGCAATGAAGTTCGGTATGCGTGAAGTTGATGTCAGGGTCAACGGACCGGGAAGCGGACGTGAAAGTGCTATCACTGCGTTGCAGCAGGCGGGTCTGACCGTTAAAACCATTGAGGATGTTACACCGCTCCCGCATAACGGCTGCCGTCCCAGAAAACGCCGAAGAGTATAATCGCATTAGATTATTTCAACAGTTTAACAAATCGTTTTTGATATATTTAGATAACGTACATTAGCATAAATAGAGGTTTTGTCTTTATGGCTCGTAATACAGAAGCAGTTTGCCGTAAGTGCCGGCGTGAGGGTATTAAACTTTGTTTGAAAGGAAACCGGTGCGATACGGATAAATGTGCGTTCAAACGCCGTCCCAAAGCGGTGCCGGGCATGCACGGTGCGCGTCAGGCGAAGTTGACCGACTACGGTATTCACCTTCGTGAAAAACAGAAGGTTAAAAATTACTACGGCGTGCTGGAAAAACAGTTTCGTAAATACTTTTCGATGGCTGAAAGACGGAAAGGCAACACCGGTAAAATCCTTATGGAATTACTGGAACGCCGCCTCGATAACATCGTTTATCGTCTCGGTTTCGGTGCTTCGCGTTCACAAGCCCGGCAATGGGTTTCACACGGACATATTCATGTCAATGGAAAACGCTGCGACATCGCCAGTTATCTCGTGAGAATCGGCGATGTTATAACCGTAAAAAATAAACCGAAAAGTAAAAGTGCTGTTAAATTGGTAATTGAAGATAACGACCGCGAAGTGCCTGATTTTCTTTGGCGGGATGACGCTGAAATACCAAAAGGCATCGTGACGCGGCTTCCTTCGGCAGACGACGTGACCTTGTTAGTTGATTCGGCTCTCATCGTAGAACTTTGCTCGAAGTAAGGTTTCACGTAAAGTTTAACGATTGAGTTTTTTGTTTCCTGTTCTGCAACATTAAGCGTGAATTATCGGAGATACAGTATATGCGTATTCGATGGCGGGGGTTAGAACTTCCAAGTAAAGTAAATTGCGATTCAAGTACATTGACGAACACCTACGGGCGTTTCATCATTGAACCGTTTGAGCGCGGATTCGGTCATACTATCGGCAACAGTTTGCGCCGTGTTCTTCTGTCGAGTTTAGAGGGCAGCGCGGTTACACGAATTAAAATCAAAAATGCTCTTCACGAATACACTTCAATCAAGGGCGTTCTTGAAGATGTCACCGAAATCGTGCTGAACGTGAAGTCGCTTGTAGTGCGTTCCCACGACGACAAACAAAAAGTGATTCGGATTGCCAAAGATAAGGCGGGACTTATCACCAGCGATGATATTCAAACGATGGAAAGCGTTTCCATTATCAGCAAAGGACATCACATCGTAACGTTGACGGATGAGGTTTCGTTTGAAATGGAAATGATAGTCGAAAACGGTCGGGGTTATGTACCCGTTGCGGAACAACTTAACCGCGATAGAAACGAGGAAATCGGATACATTCCGCTGGATGCGTCTTTCAGTCCTATTGTGCGGGTTCAATACGATGTCAGCGAAACACGCGTTGGTCAAAAGACGAATTACGACAGTTTGAGTATGCAAATTTGGACTGACGGAAGCATCGGTCCCGAAATTGCATTGGTCGAGGGTGCGAAAATTATGCGGAAACACCTCAATCCGTTCCTGCAATACGAGATGCTTGACAAACCGGTATTTTCAAAGTCGAAATCGGCAGGCATCGGAGTTGACCCGACGCTTGAAGCGAAGTTGAACATGAGCATCTCCGATATACAACTTTCCGTCCGTCCAATGAACTGCTTGGAAAGCGAGAATATCCTGACAGTTCGCGACCTTGTTTCCAAGACAGAAGAAGCATTGTCCGAAGTCCGAAACTTCGGAGAAGCATCTTTACAAGAAGTTAAGGAAAAGTTGAGTTCAATGGGACTGCGTCTGGGGATGCGCTTACCTAATTAACAAGTCAAGAGCGGCGGGTATAAACTTGCCGGTGATAGTCGATAATATTTATAAAACAATTTTTAACAGAAACAGATAGAACCGAACGGTGCAGATATGCGGC
>WRCR01000317.1 GCA_009783865.1 Planctomycetaceae bacterium
CTGCAATACCGAATTGTGAAGTCGTTGAAAGGAAATCACGTCTTGAAAATCGTTCAGTCATAAAAAGCCCTTTTAGTTTGAGTAGTTTGAGGAAGGGAAATAGTACAGGAAAATTCTAACACAGTTGCAACCGAAACGCAAGACGGCAGATGGTAAGTTCAGTCCGACTGCAAGTTGCCCCGGCAACCCGCAACCGCCGAACAACAAGCCCTGACTCGAAAAATTTTTGCAAAACCAAACCCCTAAAAAACAAGGCGCAAAAGCCTGCCAACGCGCTTGTTTTACCTGAACTACCTGATTTAATATCGTTTTACCCATTTTAATATTTTCAATACGAGTCGCCAGTGATAACTGGCGAAGTGATAACCGGCGGAAATTCTAGCATACCCGTTAAAGTTGGCAAGAGCAAAAAGTGCCAGTTTGGATATCGAGAATAAAGCCGTTTTCGTCTTCTTTCAAAGAGCCGGGGACGAAGGCGGTACTCCGCCGTGGTTCCCGGCTCTTTCTCGTGTTGATTTCATCATCACGGTGCTTTCACATCATAGCAATACAAATACTGCGCATGGCGAAGATACAGTTTGCCGTTAAGCACAACGGGGTGTGCCCAACTTTTGCCTTCGGCTTCGTTCGGCAATTCAAAACGGCTGATTTCGACGTATTCCTTCGGCTCCGGCTTCAAGAGAATAACCGTTTGGTCGCTCTCCGACAAACCGTAAATCAAACCATCGGCATAGTGAACCGAGCCAGAACCGATGGAACGGGCTTTGTACCCCATCTCGCCGGTCAGGAAATTGATAGAACACCACGAACCATCAAACACCGTGCCGTAAACGTAGTCGTCAACAAGGATTACGCCGCCGTGATGGTGATTGAACCGCGGTTCGTACCACATTTCCGTCGGCGTGATTGTACCGTCGGCGTTTTTCGTCAATTTGAATAGTTTCGAACCGCCGCCCTCGTAAGCGGTTGTCATTAAAAGATTGCCGTTACGATAAATCGGTTTCGCACAATGGCAATTCTGTTTGTTCGACCATGGAACCGCAAATAGCCGCTTGCCGGTCTTGGCATCAAGTCCCTCGGCACTTCCCTGGCTCATGACGACAACGACACGGATTCCCTCGAAATCGAACAGATACGGCGTTGTATAACCGGTTGCAGGTTTCGGCGAGTCAGCAACCGGGGACTCCCAAACAGTCTTTCCTGTTCGTTTATCCAGAGCAACTGCAAGGGTTTTCGGACCACCGACCATGCAGATGACATTGTCACCGTCAACAACGGGCATGTGTCCGAGGAACCACCAGGGTATCGGACCGTTGTAATCCGTCATAACATTTCTGTTCCAGATTTTTTCACCGGTTTTTTTATTGAAGCATCCGACTTCTCCGACGGCACTGATGTCGTACAGAAATTCGCCGTCTATGTGCGGCGTTCCGCGCGTTGCCGCATAACGCTGCTTGTCCGGCTGACCGGGACCGTTGTCGTTCTCCCAGATTTTCTTGCCGTCTTTGTTGATACAGAAAATCATCGAGAGTTCCTTACCGTCCCGCTGGACGTTGCCGGTGATATAAAGTTTGCCTTCGGAAATCGAGACGCTGGAAAAGCCGTGTCCGATGTAATCTATTGTCCAGAGGAGTTTGGGACCGTCTGGGGACCACTTTTTCAACATTCCGGTGTCCGGCGATTTGTTATCACCGTTTGGTCCGTGAAACACCGGCCAATCAGCAGCGAAGAGTTGAGATGTAAGAAAAAGAACAGCAACTAAGGTACAGAAAAAATGTCGCATAATATAACCTTTCAGTTAAGGGTTATCAAATGTGTTCAAAGAGCCGGGGACGAAGGCGGTACTCCGCCATAGCCCGGCTCTTTTTTGTGTAAATTTCATTATCACTGCGCTTTCACATCGTAGCAATACAAATACTGCGAATGACGCAGATACAGTTTGCCGTCAAGCACAACGGGGTGTGCCCAACTTTTGTCCCGCGCTTCATTCGGAAGTTCAAAACGGCTGATTTCTACGTATTCCTTCGGCTCCGGCTTCAGTAGAATTACCGTTTTATCATTCTCCGACAAGCCGTAGAGCAAACCATCGGCGTAGTGAACCGAACCCGCTCCGACGGAACGGACTAGGTAACCGATCTCGCCGGTCATGAAATTGATTGACCCCCACGAACCATTGTGCGCCGTGCCGTAAACATAATCGCCGACAAGAATTACGCCGCCGTGATGATTGTTGAGCCGGCTTTCGCTCCATAATTCCGTAGGCGTAATCGTGCCGTCGGAATTCTTCGCTAGTTTGAACAATTTCGAAACGCCGGCATCGTAACCGGTCGATAAGAAAAGATGAGCGTTATGATAAATCGGCATCGTACAATGGACGTTCCGCATGTTCGACCACGGCACTGCAAAGAGCCGCTTGCCGGTTTTAGCATCGAGTCCCTCGACGCTTTTTTCGCTCATGACGGCAACAATACGTGTTCCTTCAAAGTCGAATAAATACGGTGTCGTGTATGCGGTAGCCGCTCCCGGATTACTCGGCGGAGGAGACTCCCAGACGGTCTTTCCCGTCCGCTTGTCAAGAGCGGCGGCGAGTGTCTTCGCACCGCCGACCATACAGATAGCATTGTCGCCATCGATGACGACCGAATGACCGAGAATCCAGCGCGGCATTGGAGCATCATAATCCTTGAGGAGATTCCGGTTCCAAATTTTCTCACCGGTGTTTTTGTTGAAGCAGGCGACTTCGCCGAGCGGACTGGCATCATAGACGAAATCGCCGTCAATGGTCGGTGTGCTGCGTGTTCCCGGATGAGTTCGAGCCGCTGTGTGAGCGGGACCATTGTCTTTCTCCCAGATTTTTTTGCCGTTCTTGTTGATACAGAAAACCATCGAAAGTTCTCCGATGTTGCCGCTTGTATAAATTTTATCGCCGGAAATCGAGACGCTGGAAAAACCGTGTCCGATGAAGTCCGCCGTCCAAAGAAGTTTAGGACCGCCGTCAGGCCACTTTTTCAGCAGTCCGGTGTCCGGCGACTTGTTATCGCCGTTAGGACCGTGAAACACTTGCCAATCGGCGGCAAAGGACAGCGATGTGAGAAAAAGAACGAGGGTAAATGTGCAAAAAATGTGTCGCATAGTTAAGAGTTTCATATCAGTTTGTTGAAGTAAATAGTAAAAAATGGTGCCGCTATTCTATCTTAATTTTGTTGAAAAACAACCGTTTGATTCAGTATGTCTGCCTGTCGGGTGTGTAAAAAATTCCGGGGAATTTTGGCGATAGCGGTGAGGTCGGCTGCCTGCTTACGCGGGGGCTGAAGCCCCCAGCCTCTTTAGATGCGCAAAAAATGTTCACACGAAAATCATATTTTCATATTGCCGAAGGGCTTCCTCCGTATCGCTGGAATCAAGCACCATTTTTCCCTGTGATAAAATAATTATCCGGCGGCAAAGACGACGCACTGACTCAAGATTGTGCGAAACAAACAAAACCGTTCTGCCCTCATCACTGGCGAGTTGCCGCATCTTTTCCGTACACTTTTGCTGAAATGCCGAATCGCCTACCGCCAGCACTTCGTCAATAATCAGAATCTCGGCATCGAGATGCGCCGCTATCGAAAATGCCAAACGGACATACATGCCCGAAGAATACCGCTTGACCGGCGTATCGAGAAAGTCCCCGACACCGGAAAATTCAACAATCGCATCAAACTTTCGGTTAATCTCACTGCGTCTCATTCCGAGTATCGCGCCGTTCAGATAAACATTTTGCCGCCCTGTCATTTCGTGATGAAAACCGGTGCCGACTTCCAGCAGCGAAGCAATCCGGTTTTTGATGATTACTCTGCCCGTTGTCGGCGCAGTTATGCGGGAAAGAATTTTCAACAGCGTTGATTTACCCGCGCCGTTTGCTCCAAGAATACCCAGCGTTTCGCCTTCCGGTATCGTCAGCGAAACATCGTTGAGGGCGAGAATCGAATTTTTTCGACTCTCCGTACTTTGCAGAACAGTACCGTCTGTTTTGTCGGAAAGATGCGGCTGCAAAATGGAGTTTGGGTCTTCTTTCCCCCAAAATCTTGCCCAGCGCGATTGCATATCCTGCTGCAAAGTCCCGTAGGAGACAACGCCGAGTTTGTATTCTTTCGAGAGATGTTCGATTTGAACCGCAACGGACATCGGCTTGTTCCAGATTTCTATTGAGAATATAGCACGAAAATTGTTGGAATCTATCAAGTGAACCTAATTTTACCTTATTTTCCTCAACGAAACAACCTATAAGCAGCATGAATACCTGTCCGATTGCATGTCTCCCGGCAAGCGGCAACAACCACCTAACATCAAGCCCTAAATCAAAAAATTTTATTGACGCAACTACTTGAAAACAAAACACTTTCGTAAATTGTATCATTTTGCACATAGTGACTACCTATTTTAACGTTATTTTACCTATCTTGACAATTAGTGGTGAGTAGCGAGTGGCGGGTGGCGAGCAATGGTAGCCGCCGATGTCAATCGGCGGGACAACACCGTCAACCAGCGGAAATGATAACATACCCGCTAAACATGGCAAGAGCAAAAAGTGCCGGTTTGAGAGACGGCAGTCAATTACGAGCGGCGGGTGATAATCCGCCGGTATTTAGCCGATACAACGATTCGCTAACGGCTGTAAACCGAATAACAACAGAGTTTACTTAGGAAGTAGTCGATAAACAAAACCATCTCTGGGAAACAGCCATGTTGGTGAAATGAAAGTCAACAAATTCGGTGCATCACCATCTTTGAAATACGGACGGTTTGATTTCTTTTTCTCATTTGGACTATCCGGTATAAAAAACTCGGTGTAGGATATTTTGTAGTTATCCGGAACCTTAATAGTGACGTATTCGACATCTTTGGTAAGATTCAGCACACGCCATACCAACATTTTATCTTCCTCTATTATGTAATTAGCATCTATTTTTACAGACACCCCATTTTTATCAATACCTTCAAGTCCAGGTGCTTGATCCAAGTCAATTTCAATAATTTCGCTTTTATCGTCATTTATGCTGCCTTGCTCACCTGGATTTACTATATCACTATCAACAGTAA
>WRCR01000318.1 GCA_009783865.1 Planctomycetaceae bacterium
CTGTAATTGTTATTTGAATTTGTTGAAAATAAAAATCATAGTAATCATTTAATCAATGTAATCAGTGGTTCAGACAGTATTAAAAGTACGCATCCCGTATCATCGTGAACGGGTCGGCAATGCTGCCGCCGCTCGCTATAAGTGCCGGTATTGCCGCAATAAGTACCGCGCCGAATACAAGCCAAAACGGTATAAGCGCGAAGTTGACAGTCCGGTTATTCACTTGTTCCCGCAGCCAATACTCCGCAATATGCCGTGAAGTTATAAGCATCACTATGGAGAATAACACCAGCACGGGCGTAAAATATAAACCGAAAATTCCGATAAATAACATGCTGACAAAACCGGCATTCATGGTCCATCCATATCCCACTGCTGATGCCGCCGCACCAAATTTGCCATTGAAGTCACAGAGCGATATAAGTGAACCGACCGACAACGGCAGCAGGAGCATCGCAAGTTCAAGAAAGAACAATCCGATATGACCGAGACGGATAAAATCGTAAATCGGAAAAAACAGCAGCGCGGCAGCAATTCCAAACATCGGCAGCATGCGCGACCACCATACTTGCCCGGGAACTGCACCGCAGCGGGTTAAAAAATTATATGATTTGTTGGACTGGTCTTTACAAAAAGTTGCACCAAACACAAACGGCAAAACAAACATTGAGACGAAAAGCATCGTAAGGATAAATGCCGAAGCCGTATAATCGCAAATCATAGCACATACAAAAAGCATATACATCACTGCAACGCAGATAATACCGGTGAAGTAAATTCCTTTCGATTGATTATATGTCTGATGCAGCAGCGCAGCGAAAGGAGAAGTTAAAGCAGGTCGTACAATGAACGGAGTATCCGATTGCACTTCGGTTTCACTTTGTTTTTGTATTTTCGGTTTTTCCGGTTCAAGCCATCGCAGCATACCTTTGACGGCAAACGGTGTTATGATGACAATCACCAGCACTGACAGCGGAACAGATAGGAAAAGCACTTCCGACATATCACTGGGATTCACTTCCAGCCAGAATCCCCAGACGCATAACACCACATACAAGACAGGCAGGAGAACAGAACATAAGCCCGACATAAGACCGGCAAGGAAATTACTTTTGCAGCGAGGCGACCAGAACATACCCCAAACAGCGGCATGCAGCAGCAGGACAGCGTAAGTTATCCAAACCGATGTCGGCAGTTCGGCAAAGCGTCCGAAGAGCAGAAAGCCGAAACCAACCGCGATGGCGAGGTAGAGTACCGCTCCGGCAATTATACAGAATAACACCGCCAGCGATTTGCCTAGCGCAATATCTTTTGCCGAAACGGGCAGTTGCCGCAGAAAATGGAAGGTTTTATTTTCGTGTTCCATTGCCCACATCATCGGAGGAACCATAACGGCACATATTGCGTTAAACCCCATCGCAAAAAAGATGCTTGAGTACAGCAGGTTATTAATCCTTGCTTCGGACACTATCGGATTTTCTGCGCTGTCGAATACGTAACGCACATAATGAAACAGTATAAAAACCAGAAGCGGAAACAGTTGAATCAAGTAGATAAACCATTTCTCCCGCAGGTCTTTTTTGAATATAGCGAATACTGCCGATGTGTTGCAATTCATTGTGAACCTCCTATTTATTGATGATTTCCCGCAGTTCGGCTTTCGGCAGTTTGCTCCGCTGTGCTTCCGCAAAGAGATTTTCAAACCGCCGGATAAAATAGTCCTTCCGTTCAGCGATGCACTTTCCGGCTGCGCCTTCGGCAACTTCGATGCCGTCTCCGCGGCGGGTAATTGTAATACCCTCCGCTTTGAGTTGCTGATACGTGCGGGCAATGGTATTGGGATTAAGCGTCAGTTGCTTTGCCAAGTCCCGCACGCTTGGAAGCATTTCGCCTTCTTTTACCGAACCGGCAGCGATTGCAAATTTAATCTGCATCACCGCTTGTTCGTAAATCGGCTGACTGGATTGAAGGTCAATTTCGATGAACATGTTTCACCTCGCAACGTAATGTATTAGTGTTCTATCTAAATAATACACTAAAACAGCAAATGTGTCAAGAGGGGGTTATGTTGTGAAGACATCAATTAAATTTAGGGTTTCGTCCTCTTGTTTCTTTTTGTTGTTCCTGTACAATGAAAAGGGCGTTACGCTTAAAATGTTACCACAATGTTTGATTCAGAATTCATCAAAAAACTCGAATACCTGTCGCTGATTTCGCGGCGGATATTTCGCGGTCAACTTCTCGCTCAAAAGCGTACCCGTCAACTCGGCGGCGGAGTCGAGTTTGCCGACCATCGGGATTACCTTTTCGGCGACGACTTGCGCTATCTCGATTGGAATGTCCATGCGCGGCTCGGCAGTTGGTTAATCAAACGTTTCGAGGAAGAAGAAGACCTGCACGTTTATTTTTTTATCGATTGTTCACGGAGCATGTCGGTAGGCAATCCGTGCAAGTTCGATTACGCCCGGCAGGTTGCCGCCGCTCTGGCGTATATCGCTTTGGCTGACCTTGACCGCGTCAGTATCGTTGCGTTTGCGGACAAGATTTACGACTTCTTTCCGTTAATCAGGGGCAAACAGCATCTGTTGAGTTTGCTTCGGTTTTTTGAATCGCTTCAGACCGTTGGTGAAGCGACCGACCTTCGGGCTTCGGTCAACGAGTTTCTGCATGGAAAGCATCGCACAGGATTGGCTGTTATTGTCAGCGATTTTTACGACACGGCTGCCCCGCCAAATTCATGGCAAACGGCGATTGATACGCTTCACTATCGGCAGTTTGAACCGAATTTGATTCAGATTCATGACCTTATCGAAACGTCTCCCCGATTTTTCGGCGACTTGCAGTTGGTTGACATCGAAACGGGCTCTGCCCGCGATGTGACGGTCAGTGAAAGTGTACTCCGGCGTTATAAACAAATAGTCGGCGACTTTCTGGAATCCGCCCGGCGGTACTGCATCGAAAAAGGATTTAGTTGCACTATTTCTCCGACTGCCGTACCGTTTGACGAACTAATTCTGCGTATGATGCGCGAGGCGGGAGCAGTTCGGTAGGGGTTTTTGTGATACCCCGTTGTAAATCGGTCAAGACAGTGTTATAATTCCATACGGAGATTTGCATATTGTCTCCTTTTTTATGTAAATTTGGAAGGGTATCGCGTTTCGCTAATTTTTACACAACCCTAAATTTCGCAATATGTTAGAGTTTAGAAACAACTACTTACAACGGCTTTTTTTTAACCTTTTAACGAAAGACCTTATCATGCAAACTTTCCTGAAACACTTTTTGACGGTTCTCTGTTTATTGTCTTTTCTCGACGGAGGATTTCTTGCGGCGCAGTTGAATTCCAGAGATGTAGTCGAGCGCAAAGAAGGCGTACTGCGTATCATTGCCTTTGGTGCGCATCCAGACGATGCGGAAATGCAAGTCGGCGGCAGTGCCCTCCTTTGGGGCGCGCTTGGTCACGAAACCGCTTTGGTCGCAACAACCACCGGTGAAGGCGGACACTGGCGCGAAGGCGGCGGCCCAATGGCACTGCGCCGCTACGATGAGGCGCAAAAAGCAGCGAAAATACACGGTGTCAAATCATTCGGCTGGGACATTCAAGGCGGTGAAATCGATGCCAGCGTGGAAAATCGCGGTAAAATGATTCGGGCAATCCGGCAATGGCAAGCAGACATCGTCATCGCTCACAGACCAAACGATTACCATCCTGACCACCGTTATACGGGTGTGTTGATGCAGGACTGTGCGTTTTTAGTCAACGTGCCGTATGTCTGTCCCGACATTAAACCGTTAAGAAAGATGCCGGTTTTCCTTTATGCATACGACCCCTTTCAGAATCCGCCGTTTCGGGTTGACATCGCTGTTGCCATTGATGACGTAGTCGAGAAAAAACTTGATGCCCTGATGGTAATGGAAACACAATTCGTCGAAGGCGGAGCGTTGGGATACCTTGACCCGCGCACCGCTTCGACCGACCCGAAAGTCCGTGAAGAACTCCGGGCGGAATCCCGCGAAAGATTCCGAAAGCGGTTCGTCCAATATGCCGATGCGGCACGTGACAAACTAATTGAACTCTACGGACAGGAAGTAGGTTCGAAAGTCAAATACGCTGAAGCATTTGAAGTTTGCGAATACGGACGCGAATTGCAAAAACGGGCACTTTCTACCGAAGAAATACGAACACTGTTTCCGTTTATTAAAAAGAAAGAAGAAAAGAAATGAATTACAAACGAAACTGGAATAAAGCCGGCGGTAAAAGTGAAATTGTCACGCTGCCGAACAGTCCGATGACGATGCTCGAAGTCGATATGCTTCGGCTGCACGACGGTGAAACGAAGACATATCGTGAGGCAAACAAGGAATACGGACTGATTCTCCTCGGAGGAAAATGTACCGTTGCCGGTGATGATTTCCGATTCGACAATGTCGGTCAGCGGAAGTCGGTCTTCGACGGTCCGGCAGCGGCGGTTTATGTTCCGGGCAGCACCGCTTTTACCATTACCGGCTGCGGCGAAGTTTCGATTGCCGTCTGCAAATCGCAAGGCAGTAAGGAATACAAGCCGGTTCTCGTCCGTCCTGAAGATGTTGTCGTCAAGCGTCTCGGCAAACCCGGCTGGGAACGTGAAGCGCATTTCGTCATCGACGAGCGGGTTGAAGCCCATCGGCTTTTCATCGGCGAAGCGTTTGTTACATCGGGAAACTGGGCGAGTTATCCTCCGCATAAGCATGACGATGATAATATGCCAACCGAGGGCTTTCTTGAAGAGATTTACTATTACGAATTCGATAAACCGCAGGGTTTCGGAATCCAGCGTGTTTATACGAAAGAAGGCGGGATAGACGAAACCTACACGGTGCGGAGCGGCGACATGGTTATGATGCCGCGGGGTTATCATCCGTTTTGCTGCGCACCGGGGTACAACAGTTATTATCTTTGGATAATGGCGGGCGAAAACCGCGGCTTTTATATGACAACGGAAGAATCTCACAAGTGGCTGGTTCAATAGTTCAACAAAAGAGAAAATACAAAAGAGGTGTGGGATTTA
>WRCR01000319.1 GCA_009783865.1 Planctomycetaceae bacterium
CCGGCTGAAAGAAAATCTTTTTGTTACTGCCTATTGCTTGCGAATGTGTCAGTTGCAAAGTGCCGTCTTCAATAACAGCGTTTCCGATATTATTGCCATTTTGAGCAGCGATTTCAAGGGTTCCCGTTCCTTTTTTCGTCAAGGTGCGGTTGGGACTCGGACTTAAGGCAGTATCAATGGTAAATTTGCCGGGCGTACCGGTAGTGAGGTCTTCTTCAATCGTGAAATTACCGTGTGCGGTGCCGTCGGTCAAGTTCCACGATAGAATACTCGTGAGCAGATATTGTTTCCCGTCATTGCTCTTTGCCAGCGTGGTGCGTAAATAATCAACATCTGCCGGGCTGTAGTCAAAAGAACTTCCTTCGTTGGCGAATGTTCCGACTATAACATTATTCGACTGCAAAACCACATAAGCGTCTTTTGTGTTTTGCTGTATTCCATAAACACTCAAATTAACATCGTCTCCGATGATAATCTCATTGGCTTTCATCTGCGGTTCCTGTTTTCCCATCCTGATATTCAAAGCGGAATCGTCCATGAAAGCAATCGTTTTGTTCGTGGCAAACGTTCCGGCCATATCAAGGTCAAGTGTAACATAACTGTCAATGGTAAAATTACCGTTGTAGTCCTTTGTATTACCGACAAGGTGCAAGGTCCCAGAAGCAGCAAAGGCAGAGGCGTAGACATTTATATCGCCGCTGCCGGTTAGAACACCGCCGAAATTTGTACCGTCTTGTGCGGCATATAAATCAATGTCGCTGTACAGACGAATTTCCCCGCCTTTTTGAACGACAAAGTTGCTTGTTGCGAAGACCGCATTCGTTCCCGGGATAACGCCGAAAAAACCTTCACCAACGGTGAAATTACCGCTAAAATCTCCCGTATTGGCGAAAAAGTACAGAGCACCGCCGTTTGTTAGGTCGGTTATGAGCGTAAGATTTCCGCTGCCGGTTAGAACGGTGGAGTTATCAAAATATATCACGTCGGCAAACAGGTTCAGGTTTCCGAGCAATTTCACTCTGGAACCGTTCTCTGCGTAGAAGTAGTTAGTATCAATTGCCGCATTTACCCCCTGTGCAACTTCCAAGTCCGCATTATACACCATAAAATAGTTAGATATGTCGGGAGAATAGTTATAAAGTTTCACGCCGGAATTGTCGCTGATGTCGTTTTCTATAAATTGCAGCGTTCCTTCCTGTACGTAGAAACTGACGGTATTATTTGTATAATTGGTAAAATCACTGACTCCGCCAAGTTGCCATGTACCGGCTCCAAATTTTTCTACGTAAAGGTATAGTCCTCTACTGTCTGGGTCGATTGCCATCGGGTCTTCCTGACGCAGGACAGCGTTCTCGTCCGTATCGACAGAAAATAAAACGTAAGCATAACCGTCATCTCCTGCCTGACCGGCAAACGTTATAGAATTATTTTGAGCAGATAACGGTTTTTGCGGGTCATATTTCTGTTTGTTTCCGCTAAAAAGTGTTTGATAGCCTTGTGTCGTCCAGGAGTAAAGTTGGTTGTAACCATAAGGTACGTCAGCAGGATTTTCGACTTTGAAGTAAATCGCTCCGCCCAAACCGGCGGCGGTATTGTCAGTAAAAACCGAATCTCTCAGAAAAAGTTCCGAATTAAGGGAGTGTATTGCACCGCCCAAACCGTCGGAGGTCTTACCGTTTGCCGGGTCAACGACAAAGTTTGCGGCATTGCCGTCAAAGTCCGCATCAAGCAGGTAGACAGTTGAATTGCGGGCGTTGACTCCGCCGCCGTTTCCGCTTGTTTCAACATTGATAAACTTCTGATTGACTGGAAAAGTGTAATTCTGGTTGTAAATGTCGTAATGTCTGCCGGTTTGCGCACTTGCGGTGCTATCTGTTAAAAACGCGGCAACGGAAACCGAGACAGCAAGTAACGTGAGTCGGAAATAACAACTTCCTCTGAACAGGGCGTTAAAATTTTCTGTCATATTGGGCTTCCTTGCCGAAAGGGCAGCGACGAAAAACAGTGTACCACTGCGATTATCGGCAAGCAGCTACCGCAAAGTTTAGATTTTTTCAATCCGCCTTTTTTTGCAGCCGAAGTCGGGATTTATCGTAAATCAGCATTTCCGTCTGTCCAATTCCGTCCGGCGGCAACTCCGCAGGAAGATAATAATTGATGAGCCGGGACTCCAAAAGCCGAATTTCTTTGCCGGTTTGGTCAAATTCACGAATCGTCCGTTTGCGGATGCCGCCGGGGAGATTTGCCTCACACGCCGTTTCGATGACCGTCGTGATATTTCCGCTTTTGCGAACTGTCCTAAATTGGCAAGAACCCGCTCTGCCGCGCCGCAACTTAAATACCGACAAACTATGGACTTCCGACACCGATTTGCTCACCGTGACCGGCGGCTGACCAGCCGTTTCCTGTTTCTGCACTTTTTCTACCCGAAAGATGTACGGGTACAACTGCGAAGAATACCAGACCGTTGTTTTGTGCTTGCTCTGCGGCGTTTCCTGTTGATAAATCCGTTTTTCGCAGGGAATCAGCAATCGGTCAATGACGAGTTTTTCCGGTTCACCGGCGGTTATTTCCATATTGTCTGTTGCTTGAAGCGAAATCGGCTGCTGGAAAAAATCGAAACGGCGGATTACCAGTGCTTTTTGAATCAAGCGTCCGCCGTAATTTACGGTGTCGGTTTCTTCAAGTGTATAGCCGTCTTTTTCGACGGAAACGAGAGTCGTCTTTTTTTCCGTGATACTTCGGGTTTTCTTTCCTTCGGCATTGGTTTGAACGGTAACAGTTTCCATCAGAATCCAACTGGACGGCGGAAAACGTCCCCAGGGTGTCTCCGCCGCAGTCAGAACGGAAGTTACCGTAGAAGGAGTTGAAACGGTGGGAACAGCGTCTTCTTCCGCTGTATTTGCGGACAGCGGTTGAAAAAACAAGAACGGAATTAAAACGATAATACGATGCATCTCGTTTATTTTACCATGATGTGTAAAAAATTGGGAGGGACGTTGCACCGTAAAACAGTCCAATTGCAAGTTTCTCCGGCGACTTGCCGCGTCACCTTCAAAGTCGAATTTGGCTAACATATTCGATTTTTCATCGTAAAGATATTTAGATTATCTCGAAAAATCCAATTTTTACGGTGTCCGCCATCCCTTCCACTCCGTTTGCTCTCTCGCCTTTCTCGGTCTCCTCGCCCACATTACCGAGACCGCTTGTTGCACGCCAAGAACGATGCTAAAAAAACTCGGATTAAAACGACTTTGAAGGTGACGTGCCCCCCTAATACTCTGCGTCTTAATATGGTATAATACGTTACAGAATGTCTTTTTTATTCGTAATTTTTTGAAACAAATGGAGAAACCGGCATTACAAGACCGGTTTATTATTAAAAATGATTGGATTACTGGTACTTCGTGTTCTTTTTATTCTTGTTGCAAGCGGTGTCGGTTATTCCGTGATGTCGTCCAATGTTACCCCCGACGAAGAAACCGTTAAAACCGGCATAATGACCTTTTTCGGAACCGTCGGTTTCGCTATCGCCATAATTATCGGCGATATGCTGATTCCCCGAAAACGGGTGGACTGGATTTCGTCCATTTACTTCGGTGTCCTTGTCGGTTTACTGTTGACTACCGCCATTCACTATGCCGTTGCCCCGCTATGGCACGACAGTTCCGACAAAACCGGACTCGCAAATTTTACGCTGATACTCTGCGTCGTACTTTGTTACGTCTGCACAAGTTTCTTGATACAGACCCGTGATGACTTCCGGTTTATCATTCCGTATGTCGAATTCCGCAAGAATTTGAAGGGCAGCCGACCGCTGATATTGGATACCAGTGTTGTCATTGACGGTCGTATTGCCGACGTGATGGAAACAATGCTCATTGACAGCCGCCTAGTAATGCCGCGCTTTGCTATCAACGAATTACAGCGCATTGCCGACAGCGCAGACCGCGGACGCAGAACAAGAGGACGACGCGGTTTGGATATTCTGAACCGCCTGCAAAAAATTAAGGGTATTGAAATGCAGATTGACGATACCGACCTGCCTGAATTTCGGGGACAACCGGTTGACCTGAAACTCGTCGCCCTAACGCGCCATCTTGAGGGAAAACTCGTCACAAACGATTACAATCTCAACAAGGTTGCGAAAATTCAAGGTGTTGATGTTATCAATCTGAACGACTTGGCAAACGCAATGAAACCGGTCTTTCTGCCCGGTGAACGTCTTGATGTCGATATCGTGAAGATGGGCGAGGAAGTGAATCAAGGTATCGGATATCTAGATGACGGCACAATGGTAGTTGTCGATAACGGAAAAGACCATGTCAGTGAAAAGACCGTTGTTACGGTAACTTCGGTGCGGCAGACAAGTGCCGGCCGTATGATTTTCGGCAAATACGAATTCACAACGAAAAAACTCAGCGGCTCTGCGGTAAATCAGGATAATGTTCCTTCAGCCGCACCGTTGGGACAAAACAAAGAGCCGCAGAGCGGTGCTGCGGGACAGCCGCCGGCTGCCGGTCAGCAATCTTCCGGCAAAAACGGCGGAAGCAGTACCGTAAAATACAAAAAGACATAAAAGCGAATTTCTGCTCAGGAAGATGTACCAATTCAACCATTTATTTCCCGAATTATTGAAAAGCGACAGGCGGTACAGACGGGAATCATACGTCTTCGTTTGCGAGGCATTGGAATATGCGCAGCGCGTTTTGAAACTCGGAAGAGATGCAGCCAATGAGCCGATGCCTGAAGAACTGCTTGCCGAATACGAAGAATTGCAATCTTTGCAGAAACAGGAAGATTTGCGGCAACGGCAGCGGCAGCACATTTCGGGACAGGATTTATGCTGGGCTGCCCGCGATTATGCGGTTAGACAATACGGACCTATGGCAGAAACCGTTTTGTCTTCTTTGGGAATCCGAAAGACGGACGACATCGGCGAAATTGTTTATAATCTGATAAGCATCGGACAAATGCGAAAGACCGCCGAAGACAGCCGTGATGACTTTAACGGCGTGTTTGATTTCG
>WRCR01000320.1 GCA_009783865.1 Planctomycetaceae bacterium
CGCCGTCAACGTCTTCCGCAATAATCAGAATCGGTTTGCCGGTATTTACAACCGCTTCCAACAGCGGAATCAGTTCTTTGATATTGGAAATCTTCTTCTCCGACAACAGAATGTATGCGTTTTCGAGAACACATTCCATTTTGTTCGGGTCGGTAACAAAGTAAGGCGAAAGATAGCCGCGGTCAAACTGCATACCTTCGACCCATTCAACTTCGGTCTTGAGTGATTTACCTTCGTCAACGGTAATAACACCGTCTTTGCCGACTTTTTCCATCGCTTCTGCCAGCAATTCACCAATTTCTTTGTCGTTGTTTGCCGAAATAGCACTAACTTGTGCGATTTCCGCTTTGCCTTTGACGGGCTTCGACATTTCCTTGAGTTGTGCTGAAATGTCAGCGACTGCTTTATCAATTCCGTTCTTGAGATGCAGCGGATTAACGCCAGCAACAACGGCTTTCATTCCCTCGTTGAAAATCGCTTCCGCAATAATGGTCGCAGTCGTTGTACCGTCACCGGCGACATCGCTGGTCTTGGAAGCGACTTCACGAACCATCCGCGCCCCCATGTTCTCGTAGGTGTCTTCGAGGTCAATTTCTTTAGCGACAGTCACGCCGTCTTTTGTGACAAGCGGCGAACCGAAACTCTTTTGAATAATAACGTTGCGTCCTCTCGGACCTAATGTTACTCTAACGGCTTTTGCCAGTTTGGAAACGCCGCGGCGAAGTGCTTCACGGGCTTCTTGGTCGAATGCAATCATCTTTGCCATAATTTTAATCTCCTATGTATGGTATTGAAAGTTGTAGTTGAAGTTATTGTTTAAGCGAAAACAGCGAGGATATCGCTTTCCCGCATCAGAAGGAGTTCGTCTTCGCCGATTTTGAATTCTTCACCGGCATACGAAAGGAACAGTACCTTGTCGCCTTCTTTGATTTGGAACTTGGAACGCTGTCCGTTGTCAAGAATTTTTCCGTCGCCGATGCTGACAACGGTACCGCGAGCGGGTTTATCTCTTGCGGAATCAGGCAGGTAAAGACCGCCTTTTGTTTTTTCTTCGGACTCTTCCCGGCGAATGACAACGCGGTCGCCGAGCGGTTGAATCTTTGTTACTTGGCAGCCGCAACTTTTGGAACAAGCGGCACCTTCTTGCTTATTTTTCGACATAACACTCCTCGATGGGGAAACACTGTTGAAGGTATGAAACACCGCCAGCGAAACACCAACGGCGCAAAATTTGAATTACTGTTAAATTACAGCAAGTATTGTGCCATAAAAAACTGACAAAATGGCAGTTTAGCGGCGGTTCTACGAACCGCCCTCTGACAATGATTTGTCATACACCCGATATGTTTTCGTCCGAATTGCTCCGCTTTTTTCCAAACTGCCGCGGGAAAAACTGTTGGATTCCAGCACCCATGAAAACTCCGCGTCAGTGATGCCCGCTTCCATTACTTTCGGGACAATAGCGTTCAAGAGCAGCATACCGAAACCCTGCATCTGATAAGCGGGTAAAACGTTGGTACTTAACACACGAATCGATTTAATATCCGCTTTGCGCCGCAGCAAGCGATACCAGCCGAAAGGAAACAGCCGCCCGCCGATTTGCCGGATACGCGGATTAAAGTCCGGCATTGCAAATGATGCCCCGATTGTCTTGCCTTCTAATTCGACCGCTGTTGCCAATTCCGGTACTATCATGAATTTCAGGAAAAACGCCATTTCTTTAACTTCGCGCTCGGACATTGGTACGAATCCCCAAGTGTTGATGAGTGCTTCGTTGTAAATCCGCAGAAACAATTCGACATCCCGCTGGAAATGTTTTGTGTCAAGAGCGCGGGTAATCACGCCGGTTCTTTCCCGAATATGGTCGCAAATTGGTTGAAGTTTACCGTTGATTTTCGGCAGCATTTCAACCTTGCCCCAATATGCATATAAGTCCTGCGTTTTTTGGAAACCGTAGTTTTCAAACAGCGATTCGTAATACGGCAGGTTATAAGTCATCATAAAAAACGGTGAACTGTCAAAGCCGTCAATGAGCAGTCCCAGCGTATGATTCAAAGACGGATTGACCGGACCGCGGACGATTTTGCAGCCCTTTTTCCGCAGCCAGTCCGAAGCGGCATCGAAGAGCCCGTCGGCGACGGATTGGTCGGCAATGCAATCGAAAAAGCCGATAAAACCGACACCGTCTTTGTAGCGTTCCAGATGACCGTTGTTGAGAATTGCGCAGATGCGTCCGACGGTCTTTTTGCCGTCAAGTGCAATGAATGCCTGACAGTCGTTATTATCATAGAACGGGTCGCGTCCGATGAATAGCCGGTTGAAACCGACCAGTCCTTTTTGTTCGATACGGAGTTGCGGAACCCAGTACTGATTGTGTTTGTAAATCTTTTCCGGCAAATCGAGGAAACGTTTCTGATTTTGCCAACCCTTTGCTTCGACAACGGTGAGTGAAGTGTTGCTCATTGTATGATTATTGAATGAAAATACTGCCAATATAACCGTGAAATTGTAATATAAAAACGAAATTATGCAAGAAACAGTCCGGCTGCAAGTCTCCCCGGCAAACCTACCGCGTCACCTTCAAAGTCGTTTTAATCCGAGTTTTTTTAGCATCGTTCTTGGCGTGCAGCGGACGGTCTCGGCATACAACAACATATCCTTACCAGCCGACAAGATTTGTAAAATGCTCTCCGCAAGATTCGTTAACGCCGCATAAATCGCTCCCAATCCGGTCCTGCCGACCTTGTGCTTGTCTTCCCGCCGGTATCTGTCCTTTATGTTAGCCAAATTCGACTTTGAAGGTGACGTGATTAGGGGGACACATCGGTCAGACAGACAATCCGGGACGGTCTGTATTTCATTCTCACGCTTTTCACCCTTGCAAGTCCGCCGCAAAATCGTTAATATCACACGAGTATAAAGAACAGCGCAATAATACAAAACATCATTACTGGTGAACATTATGAACAACATTATCGCCGGAAAAATTTTTCTTGCCGTTGCCGCCTTCTGTATTTGTCTGCCGGTCATCGCAGATGACTTCCGGGTTGACAATGAATTTCAATGGATTAAATCTTCTGCTGACTCGAAGAAAAATGCGGTAAAAAGCACCGTCTATTTCATCGGAGCATCCGATTTTATAAGCGTCATCAAAGGCGCCAAAAGCGGGGAAGAAGGCGAAATAACGTTTTACAACGTTCGGCAGGATGCCGAGATTTTCGTCTTACTCAATCCGGCACTGCGGGTTCAGACCCTGCTCGATGCCCGTGAAACGAAAAGAAACATTGAAGATAAACGCAAGACACTGGAATCCCGCACAGAACTGCTGCTGACGTTTGTTGCAAAACCGGTTTTTAATCGGGAAGACGATAAGGTTTCCAGCACCATTGCGCTGCAATCACAGTGGTTTAATTACAGAATAGAAACTGAAACCGCAGACGCTGTGCTATTGAAACGGTATCTCGATTTCTGCGATGCTTCGTGTTATTTGAATTTCAGAATTAACCCGACAATTCCTGCGCCGCTTGTCCGCATTAGTGTCACTGATATTTTGCGGCAGGAAAACAGATTTCCGAAAACTTTTGAAATGACCTTTTTTCCGAAAGGAAAGGGCGGTTTCTTTCCGAAAGAGGAGAAAGCGAAAAGCACGCACCGATTGGTAATTCGTCTTGATGATACCGACAAAAAGACCATTGCGCAGGTGTTTGAATATACCAGAACCTTTGCTGTTATTCCTTTTGACGAATATCAGCGTCGGATAGAAATACAGGATATTTCGCAATAATAGACGGTTAGTGTTCACATTTCAGTTAATGAACGGCAAAAGATGAACGCTGCGGTCTCGCTCGGCTTGCCGCTCGCCGGTGTGCTGGATGCTGTTATCTGTGAACAAAAATGTAAAATAGAAACCAGCCAAAGAACCGGAGTACGGCGCAGTCATAAAATAATACAATGCGCAGTCCCCGAATAACGTAGTCCCCCAAGTAAAAAAACAATGAGTATAGAATTTCCAAAATTCCGATTTCATCCCGACCCAATCGGCAGTGAAGTCATCAAAAAGTCGGATGCAGAATGTCCGGTATGTAATCAAAAAACGGGATATGCTTATGTCGGTCCTTTCTATGCGGTGGAGGATGTTGAAAACATTTGTCCATGGTGTATTGCGAATGGAGAGGCGGCAAAAAAGTATGATGGTTCTTTTCAAGATGATTACTGCATCGAATCGGAAATCTCAAAGTATGAACTCCATGAACTGATTCATCTGACACCGGGTTATCAAGGATGGCAGCAGGAACGATGGCTTGTTCACTGCGGCTCGCCTTGCGCCTTTATCGGTTATGTCGGGTGGAATGGAATCAAAGAACAACTTGATAGGTTTATTGATATTGAAAATGATTGTCAACAATACAATGGATTGGAAGTTAAAGAATTATCGGAGTATTTGTTTGATGGCGGTTCGTGTCAAGGATACTTGTTCGAATGTATCCACTGTAATGGTTATCGACTGTGCATTGATTGTGGTTAAACTATGCCGAATCCAATCAGTGGTTCATAGAAAATCATAATAATCATTTAGTCAGCGTAATCAATGGTTCAGAAAGATAGAAAGAGCCGCAAGTGCAGCGCAGCGGAACTTGCGGCTCTTGATAGTTTTTTCGCAATCTAACGATTGCGGCACCGTTTCATTACAACTCATCCGCTTTGGTTATTCTGACGACTTCATCGGCGGAGGTTTGTCCAATCATGGCTTTGCGCCAAGCATCCATCCGCAAGGTCTTCATTCCTTCCGCCAAACCGGTCTTTTTGATTTCCCAAGATGTAGTGTTGCTGCCGGTGATTGAACGAATTCTGTTCGAGGTAACCAGCAATTCATAAATTCCGCTGCGTCCGCGATAACCGACTTGACGGCATTCACGGCAGCCGACTGCCTTATACAATTCACCGCCGTGCTTTTCATTTAATTCCTGCAACGGAAAATCCAGCGGTAAA
>WRCR01000321.1 GCA_009783865.1 Planctomycetaceae bacterium
AAAAACGCAAGGTCTGATTCCGAATGCCGCTCCGCCGCTCAGTGGAGACGAACAAGTCGTTCTGCTCGGAACGCTGTATTTCAAGGCACTCTGGCAAACAATGTTTGAAACACGTGATATTAATCCGGAAGGGGAATTTACATTAACTTCCGGCGAAGTGGTGAGGACACCAATGATGAGCAGCAGCAAAGGTGATTTTCTACATACGGAGAATGAAGATTGCCTCGTTCTCGAAATGCCGTTCATGAAGAGTACCTATTCTATGGTTTTTCTGCTGCCGCGAACACCGCAGGGGATTTACGAATTGGAACGAAAACTTGATGCCGACAATCTTGCAGCATTATTGGAAACGCTGACTGGCGGTGCAACAAACGTTACGATTCCGAAATTTCACATTGAACAAGAAATCGATTTCAAGACGTTTCTGCCCGAAATTGCCAATTTGTCCGGACTGATTGGAAATGGGCTGTTAACTTCGGCAGAAGTGGTCCAGAAAACCGTTCTCGGTATAGACGAACACGGTATCGAAGCGGCTTCGACGTTTTATTGGGCTTATGTGTCATTGGGTGATAAGGGAGTATTCGAGTTTCACGCACGGCATCCGTTTTTGTTTCTGGTGCGGGATAGAACCAGCGGTACGATTTTCTTCATCGGCAAACTCATGGATCCCTGTCGTTGCCAAAGTATCCCAGTCATACCATTGGGGAATCAGGTTCAAACACATCGTAAATAGACATAAACGCATCACGAAAGTTGCCGTTTGATTCGGTGAACACTTTCTTCAAACATGCTTCGTCAATTTTCACGTTTTGTTTTTCGAGTAATATCTCCGCAAGTTGCCGGAAACATTCAAACTTCGGATTCGTTTTATACAAGACCGGTACGAACCAAGCCGGTGTATGCGTTGTCCAAACAAGATGCGCCGCTTTGTTTCGGAATTGATACCGCAGTAAAAACCGTCTGCATAGCGGTAATTGTTCATAACCGTCCAAAAGAAATAATTTCTTTTCGCCGCCGTTTTTAATACCGTGAAGAAAATCGATAGGCAGTTTCCGCTGCTCCGAATTCAACAAAGCAAAGTTGACCGGCAATCCCTGCCGTGTTGCGAGTTTCGCAATGTTTTGCAGCAGCGTTGATTTTCCGCTGCCATGAGGTCCAACTATCTGCGAAAACCGATTTGACACTACCTGCCGAAACAGTGTTTCAAGCGTCGTTTCGTCTGCGAATTGAAACGGAAACACTCCCGCCTGCCAGAATTGCGTTGAAAAAGGATTGACGGTATTCTGCACTATTCCACCGGTTTGAGAGTTCTCACGTTTGAAATGTTGCCCAGCCAAAACGGCAAGTCCTCGGCGTATTCTCTGCCGTTGGCGAGAAACAGACGCACCCGCACAGCCCAGCGCAGTTTTATCAGAACGCCTTGATATGAAAGCGGACTTCTCGGCAGCGAGGTCTTAAATCTCGCCGGTCGACGAGGGTCAATCCAATCGCCGTTTGCAACAGAATAACGCCGAAATTGATGAATGCCGCAGTCGGTGCTGCCCTTTCCTTCAGTGTACCAGAGTATCGAGACCTCGATGGCTTGAATTTCATCTGCGCCGACATCATCGAACCAATAACTGCCCGCTATTGTTTCGCCGGGGAAGTACACACGGCTGCCGCGACCATCGAGAACTATACTAATTCCCGGAACGGCGGACAGCGCATCGCTGACATTCTCACGCTGACGTTGAATACGGTCAATTATGCTCATCAATGTTTGTCGAAATTATTGTGAAAACTCTTACTGTGAAAATCTTGAACGGCTCTGGAATATGCTTCGTAAATCAAAGCGGTACTTTCTGCACCGGCATCGAGATGTCCTCTGCTTCTTTCGCCGAGATTTTTCGCCCGTCCAAACTTTGCAGCGAGTTCTTTCGTTGAGTCAGCACCTGTTCTTGCGGCAGCGGCTGCCGCTTGAAACACTGCCGAAAGAGAGGCATCGGTTCCCTGCAACTGCTGCATTGCCGTTATTGCCGGAATCAAAGCGTCTAACATCGTTTTATCGCCGACTTGTGCTTTTGTTGCCGTCCGCAGATTTTTCAAACCGGCGGCGAACATCTCGATGGTCTGGTCGGTATCAAGTTCGCCGGAAGCGGCGGCAGATGCAGTTCCGATAAAGAATGAGCCGGACAGCGCACTGGTCGAACCGCCGACGGAGGACATCACATTCCAGGCAATTGATTCGAGAACGGAGTTGAGCGGTTCATCATTTTTCGCTTTTGCTGTTTCGGCAGCGGCGCGGGTTGCTGCCAGTATAGCAGTGCCGTGGTCGCCGTCACCGGTATTTGCGTCGAGTTGATTCAGCATCGCAGTGCTGCTTTCAATCGCTGCGAGGGACTCCGCCAACATCTTTTGCAATAGGGGTTTAGTGAAATTCATTGTAATTCAGGTTTCGGTCAAACAACGGACGCACACCGCCGGACAGCGGCAAGAACACATTTCGACATTATAACATACAATATTGCTGAAGTGCAGTGCCCGTGGTTATCGGTCAGTTCGATTGCAATTTTTTTCACTCTCTTAGCGTCCCATTTCTAATCCAGCGAAGATTCTCCGCTTGCATCCGCCGCCAAAAACGATAAAATGTATATTGTCTCAATTTTTCCTTTTTCGCTTTCAGCCGTGGCTCATCAAAAGAAAACCGTCGTCCGCTCCTTTCAAAAAGAAGCCGAAGTCGAAACATTCTACGTCAACATATTTGACGATTCTATCTTCACCGATATAAAACAACTTTTTAATACTATGGGCTCAATTTGTATGTCAAAACCTTTATTGCAACAACTAGTATTGGTTGTTTTGTTTTCATGTGTATACGCACCTTTTCTTCGACCGGAAGAAACTGAAGGAACGCCAGATTTACGTAGATCTATAGAAGAAGGCAACCATAATGCTGTTCTGCGATTGATCAATGCTAAAGTTGACGTCAACGATAGAAACATCCGTGGCGAATCGCCCTTGTATTTCGCCGTACAAAAGGGAGATGAAAAGATTGTCAAATCTCTTCTTGAAGCAGGAGCAGATATCGACGCAAGAGTCCTCATTGGCGCAACTGATTACAGAGGCACCCCTTTGCATGAGGCAGTGAGGAAAAATCACGTTGAAATCATTAAGATACTTCTACAAGCCGGAACCGACATCAATATCAGAAGTGGCTTAGTTCGTGACAAAACTATTGCTTTACCGAAAGACACTCCTCTTCCTTTAAACGGCGCAACATTAAGAAGATTTCTAAAGGAGGCATTCGATGATTTACAAGGATATACCCCGTTGCACAGTGCCATAAGGTCAGGACAACTTGAAGCCATGAAATACTTGATTCAGGCAGGTGCAAATGTTAACATTGAAGATACTAAAAGCGGAGAAACCCCGTTGCACATCGCCGCTAAGCTTGGACTTCTTGAAGCCGCCAAATGTTTAATTCAGGCTGGCGCAGATGTTGACAAGCGAGAAACGGAACTTGGAGATACCCCTTTGATTTGGGCAGTACAAGAAGGGCATCTAAATATGGTCAAACTTTTGCTAGACAATAGTGCAGATGTTGATATTGCACGGGGGGGCAAGGGCGGATTTACACCGTTGCAATATGCTGTCTATCTTGGTTTATTAGAGGTAGTGTCTATATTAGTCGAACATAAAGCAAATCCCAATTATACAGACATGTTGGGCGGCACACCACTTTCCTATGTTGGGGGGGAAAATTGCGAAAATGCAGGTCAAATCTATTCACTTCTTGTTAAGTCAGGAGCGACTACAGGCAAACCATTGTTAGATGCTGTTTTGCTGGGAAACGCAGCCAAAATCAATGCTTTGCTGGAGAGTGGGACGAACATAAATGCAACAGACAAATTTACAGGAAACACTGCATTACATTTTGCGGTGATAGCAAGAAATACCGAAATTGTCAAGATACTCATTCATAAGGGAATTAATGCTAATGCAAAAAATAAATATCATGGACCACACTTTGTCATGCGTCTGATCAATGGGCTTACACCGCTACATATCGCTGTCATGAACAGAGATATTGATATTGTAAAATTATTGATAGCAAATAAAGCAGATGTTAATGCAACAAATGCTGACAAAAATACTGCTCTCGACATTGCAATCCGTGAGATGTGCGATGATATTGCCGAATTATTGATTATGGCTATGGGTACTTGTGTTCCTGTCCAGGAGTTTGGTGTACCTCCCACGACGGAGAAAACCGACTAAATTTTCTTGAAATTTCGATTTGTTGTTTTGTAAGACAGACCGATGAACGCCGTTCGTCGGTCTTTATTTTATCAGATTCGTTCAGAATTTGAATACGGTGCGCACTGTCAGCGCAGAAGGTTTTTTATTGGCTCTTGTCAAAACCTGCCTGCCAGTGTAAAATTATGAAATGGTACGCAGAAGAAATGAAGATCGCGTGAGACAGAAGCCGGGTAACATTTACGATGCCTTCGTCAAAGAATATTTCGGCAGGGTGATAGTGTTTTCGGATTTTTTACTGAATTATGCCGATAAACAGTTCTTGCGGGACGTTGATGTTGCGAAAATAGAACCGGGACCGACTCATTATTTCGGCGAAAAAGGCGACGAACGGATTTCGGATATGATTTTCTCCTGTCCGCTCAAAAACGGTGATGACACGAAGAAAGTGATTATCGTTTTCGAACACCAGAGTGGTTCGCTGAAACGACTGCCGATTAAACTTCACGGTTATGCCAGTGCTATTTGGACAGCAGAAATGAAGGAAGGTAAAAAAGTGCTGTCGGCATTGTATTTTTTAGTACTGCGGACAAACAAAAGACCGGTTAGGAAAATACCCCAAATCGCCGACTGGCTGCCGAAGGATACTGATGGTAAGCCGATAGGTGCTGCACCGGAGATTGAATATAAGTTGGTTGATTTACCGGCATTTGATATTAAAACGCTGAAGGGCGGTCCCGTATTGCGGGTCGG